>CAYQDT010000585.1:0-3632 GCA_964416225.1 uncultured bacterium | reverse complement strand
CGGCCGAAGGGCCACGGTCCGCCGACTACGCCGTCTCCCAGTGTGCCGCCCGCACTCTCCGGCACGGAGTCCGGCGGTGGCAGCGGACGAACCCGGCGCGCGTGGAAGCGGCTCCGCCGAGCCGCTGGAGCACCGGCCGCGGCTTCCCGCACGGCGCGTGCGGCCAGCGCCGCGGTCCCCTCACCCAGACGCACCGTAAACCGCCGACCGCCGCGCGTGAGGATCACCCGATCCGGCTCCACGCGCTGTACGGTATAGCCGCTCACCCTCTCCCCCGGGCTCACCGGCTCCCGCCGCTGCGTCCGGAGGTCCACCAGCCACGCCTGGGACCGGTTGCCGATCTGCGTCACTCCCACCAGTGCGAGGGTTCGAGGCGGTGCCGCGGCCCCGCGAGGCGCGGCGGGCGCGGCGCCCGCTCGTCCCACGGGCAACAGGCCCGCGGCCGCAAGGCCGACCATCGGTAAGACATGCAGTTTCATCGTCCTCCACCACTCCCCGTGCCGCTTCGCGCTCTGTTAGCCGGGAGTTACCCACAACCGGACCGGCCAACCACCCTCCCCGCAGCGGTGGATCCAGCCGTGCCCCGGCGAGCGCCTCACCTCCGGCACGGTCCGCAGCTGCGGGAAGGGTGCGTCACTTGATGCGTGCAACTTTCATCCAACCTCGGACCTGTTTTGCACCCGAGAGCGCCTGGGGAACACCGGCTGCCACTGCGGTTCGGAGTTGCCTGTACTTTCACTCTCCCAACGCCGGCGGCAGCGACCCGGCGTGCGTCTTCCTCGCTTATGTGGATCGTCAACCTGTCTCTGGCCCGGCCCCGGACGGTGGCGGTCATGGCGCTGCTGATCCTGATCTTCGGCGTCCTTAGCATCTTCCGGATGCCGACCGACATCTTCCCCGCCATCGACATCCCCGTGGTCACGGTCGTCTGGTCGTACGGTGGTCTTGCGCCCGAAGAGATGGAGGCGCGGGTGGTCAACGTGAGCGAGCGCGCCTATACGACCACCGTGGGCAACATCGAGCACATCGAGTCGCAGTCCCTGGGCGGCCTGAGCGTCATCAAGCTCTTCTTCCATCCCGGCACGCAGATCAGCCAGGCCGTGGCCCAGGTAGCCGCCGTCTCCCAGACGGTGCTCCGCTCCATGCCCCCGGGCGCCACGCCGCCCCTCATCCTGCAGTATGACGCGGCGGACGTGCCGATCCTGCAGATGAGCCTGAGCAGCGAGACGATGCCCATCACGGAGATCGTCGACTACAGCCAGAACTTCGTGCGAAACCAGCTTGTGACCATCCAGGGCGCGCAGATCTCGCCCCCTTTCGGCGGCATCCCCCGCATCGTGGCGGTTGATCTGGATCAGGATGCGCTCACGGCGCACGGGGTCACCGCGCAGGAGCTCACGCAGGCCATCACGGCGCAGAACCTCATTCTTCCGGCCGGCTCCATGAAGATGGGAGACCGCGACTACGTCGTCCGGCTCAACAACAGTCCGACCGCCGTCGACGCCATCAACAACATCCCGATCAAAACCGTAAACGGCACCACGTTGTATGTCCGCGACGTGGCGCACGTCCGCCAGGGCTACGGCATTCAGTCCAGCGTGGTGCGGGTGAACGGCAAGCCTTCCGTGCTCCTCACGATCCTGAAGAGCGGCAATGCCTCCACCCTGGACGTGGTTGGGAGGGTGAAGGCCGCGCTGCCACAGATCCGGACTACGCTTCCGCCCGGGCTGGACCTGAACTTGCTGCTGGACCAGTCGATCTTTGTCCACGCCGCCGTAACCGGTGTCGTGCGGGAGGCCGTGATCGCCGCGTTCCTCACGGCGTTGATGATCCTCCTCTTCCTCGGAAGCTGGCGGAGCACCCTCATCGTGGCCATCTCGATCCCGCTCTCGATTCTCTGCTCGATCGCGGTGCTGGCAATGATGGGGCAGACGCTGAACACGCTCACGCTCGGCGGGCTCTCGCTGGCGGTAGGGATGCTCGTGGACGACGCCACCGTCGAGGTCGAGAACACCCATCGGAACCTGGCGGGCGGCTACTCGCTGCGGGAGGCGATCCTGCACAGCGCCCAGCAGGTGGCGCTGCCGGCGCTGTCGTCGACCCTCTCCATCTGCATCGTCTTCGTGCCGGTGATGTTCCTGTCCGGAGTGGCACGCTTCCTGTTCACCCCGCTCGCGCTGGCGGTGGTACTGGCGATGCTGCCTTCGTACTTCCTCTCCCGCACGCTCGTCACGTCCATGATGCTCCACCTGCTCGGGACGGAGCTGGACCTGCACCGGCCGCTGGCGCCGGGCGAGCACCGGCCGGTGCCGCGTGGACTCGCGGGCGTGATCTGGAACGTCCATGAGCGGATGGAGCACCGGTTCGAGATGCTCCGGGAGCAGTACGGCGGGGTGCTGCACTGGGCCCTCGAGCATCGAACCGCCACCGGCGCCGCCTTCCTGGTCCTCTTTGCGGCTTCCGGTCTGCTGTTCTTCCAGACAGGCCAGGACTTCTTTCCCTCCGTGGATGCCGGACAGATCCGGCTGCACGTCCGCACGCCCGCCGGCACTCGCCTGGAGGAGACGGCGCAGCGGTTCGGGGCGATCGAAGCGTCGATCCGGCGGATCATTCCCGCCGGCGAGACGGAGCTGATCCTGGACAACATCGGCCTCGGGGGCGGCTTGAACTACGCCTACAGCAACAGCGGCACCATCGGCCAGGCGGATGGCGAGGTGGACATCAGTCTCAAGACGAAGCACCACCCGATCTGGGGCTACATGCGCGAGATCCGCCGGAGACTGCCGCGTGAGTTCCCCGGCTGCACCTTCTACTTCCAGCCGGCGGATATCTCCACGCAGGTGCTCAATTTCGGTACGGCGGCGCCCATCGATATCCAGGTCACGGGTCCCTACCGCAACCGCCAGCGGAATTACGCTCTGGCGCAAGAGATCCGGAAGCAGGTTTCCACGGTCCCGGGGATCGTGGATTGCTATCTGTACCAGGTGACCGACGCGCCGGAGATCCGCATCAATGTCAACCGGGAGCGCGCGGAGCAGCTCGGGTTATCCCAGCAAAACGTAGCCGGGAACGTGCTGGTCTCCCTGTCTTCCAGCGCGCTCACCGCTCCCAGCTATTTCCTGGACCCGTCCAACGGCGTGCAGTATACGGTCACGGTCCAGACTCCCCAGTACCGCGTGTCGAACGTCCGGGCGCTCATGAGCACGCCGATCTCTTCCACCGATCCGTCGCGCGGGCGCACCGTGCCGCAGTTGCTGTCCAACGTGGCGGACGTATCCCGGGAGACCACCGCGAGCGTCATCAGCCATTACAACATCCAGCCCGTTTACGACGTGTATGCCAGCGTCCAGGATCGCGACCTGGGCAGCGCGGAGCGGGACGTCGACCGCCTGCTGGCGCGGTTTCGGAAGTCGGCGCCGCGGGGAAGCACGGTCACCGTGAACGGGCAGGTCCGGACGATGCAGTCCTCCTTCCAGCTCATGGGCTTCGGTCTCGTTTTCGCCATCATCCTGGTTTACCTGTTGCTGGCCGTGAACTACGAGTCGTGGAAGGACCCGCTGGTGATTCTGATGGCCTCGCCGGGAGCGCTGTCCGGAGTCGTCTGGATGCTCTTCGCCACGCAGACCACCTTC
>CAYQDT010000584.1:0-3633 GCA_964416225.1 uncultured bacterium | reverse complement strand
GTTTCGTATGCAATTTCACCTGGCACAAACAGTTGAAGAAGGCGGCAAAGGCTGGCTCCGCGCCCAAGTGCGGGTCTGGCTTTTGACCGGGCGGCTTGCGAGCGTCATACGCCTGCTAGACGACAGTCTATGCATACGAACGCCATTTGGCGCGCGTGTCAATTGCTCGTAACCCGCCTGACCCCTGGGGTCAAGCGGGTTTTTCGTTTCCGGGAGATGAGCACGATGGACGGCGAGGTGTTGGTGCTGAACTGCGACTTCGAGCCCCTGAACGTGTGTAACATGCGGCGGGCCATCACGCTGGTGCATCTGGGCAAGGCCGACGTGCTGCACGCCCATGACCGCTCCATCCGCACGTTCGGGACCGATCTCCCTTCGCCGTCCGTCCTGAAGCTGCGCCACCAGGTGCGGCGCCCGCTGCCGCAGCTCCGTCTCTCACGCCGAAGTGTGTTCGCGCGGGACGACTACCAGTGCCAGTACTGCGGCCAGGCCGGCAAGGAGCTGACGATCGACCACGTCATTCCGAAGCGGCTGGGCGGGCCGTCGACCTGGGAGAACCTGGTGGCGTGCTGCCGGCGGTGCAATGCCAAGAAGGGGGACAAAGCGCTCCACCAAACGGGCATGCGCCTCAAGAAGGAGCCGCGCCGGCCCCGCTACATCCCGTACATCAGCCTGGCAAAGTACGTGGCCGGCCAAAAGAACGAGGTCTGGCGCTGCTACCTGCCGCCGATGCCGGCGATTGGCGAAGTGGCGTCCGCCTGACCGCCATCCCGTCTCGACCTCCCGTTCGGGTGGGGTCGGGCATTCCAGTGCCGGGGGCCGGATCCGATGGACGATCCGGCCCCTGACGCGCGTTCGGACACGGGTTGAGGGGCCGGCTAACCTCAATCTTCCTGCGGAACCGGCCGAAGGAAAGAGCCGCCCGCTCCGTACCACGATCGCGTTTTCAGGAGCATCCATGCTGGGAGCCATTGCCGGAGACATCATCGGGTCGCCGTATGAGGTACAGAACCACAAGCGAATCGAATTCCCGCTGTTCCGCTCCGAATCCCACTACACGGACGATACGGTGCTGACGGTAGCCACCGCGGAATCCATTCTTTCCGGAGAGGGCTTCGCGGAGAGTTACCGGGAATACCACCTAATGTACCCGAACGCCGGTTACGGACCCAAGTTCATCCGCTGGGCTCGTTCCGGCAGCACCGAGCCGTACGGAAGCTGGGGGAACGGGTCCGCGATGCGCGTGAGCCCGGTCGGCTGGGCGTGGGACACCCTGGAGGAGGTCCTCGACCATGCCGCGCGCAGCGCCTCGGTCACCCATAACCACCCCGACGGCATCAACGGCGCGCAGGCCACGGCGGCGGCGGTCTTCCTGGCCCGCAGCGGCGCCGGCAAGGAGGCCATCCGCGATTACCTGCGCTCGGAGTTCGGATACAGCCTCACCGCCTCGATCGACGTCATCCGGCCCGCCTATCGCTTCGACATGTCCTGCATCGGCACCGTTCCCGTGGCGGTCACGGCGTTCCTGGAGTCGGAAAGCTGGGAAGACGCGGTGCGCCGGGCCGTCTCGGTGGGCGGGGACAGCGATACGATCGCCTGCATCACCGGCGGGATCGCCCGCGCCCACTACGGTATACCGGCCCAGATCGCCGAGATGGCCTTCGAGCGGCTGGACCCGCACCTCGCGGACGTGGTCCTGGCATTCGACGCCGAATATCCCTGCCTTTAACAGCGCCCGAATCGCCGCAGTTGATCCGCGGGGAGCTTGGACCTGTCGCGCGCTCCCGGCAGCTCACGCCCGGCCCGCGCGTTCGAGGGCGCGCAGTATCTCTTTCAGGTACACCCGGAGGTGGAAGCGTCCCATCCGCTCCGTCTCGGGATGGAAGACCGGCGCACCCGGGCCCGGCGCGCCATCTCGCTCCAGCAGTACCGCCGCGGCGTGGAGCGGCACCCGTCTCCCCGATTCCAGGGGAAGGCGCGCCACCAGCCGGAGCGCCGCCGCGGCGGACCACCGCTCCCGCTCCCAAACGTATTCCGGACTCTCCAGCCAGGCCGCCGGCACCAGCGCCGCGAGCCAGCCATGCCGCCGCACCCGGTCCAGAAGCTGGGTCAGGCGCGACGGCGAGGGCGCGGTCCGGAGGTCGGCGAGAAGCCAGCTCCAGGGGGACGCAGCAGCGGAAGAATGCCCGTGCCGGGTCGTCAGGCGCTCCAGTTCTCCGTGCGCCGGGAACGCGCCAATCCCGCCGGCGTCCGGGCGCGAGCCCGCCAGCCGCTCGCAGACGCGAAACAGGAACCAGCCAAGCTCCCGGGTCCAGCCGTCCCGGGCCGCCGGGTCTGCCTCTCCGGACCGGCGGCCCGGAAGAAGGCGCACCACCGCTTCCGACGTGCGGTCCGCGCCGCTCCAGGGAAGCCGGTGGATGCTCCCGGCTTCCGCCCACCACCGGTCCGCGCCGTCCGGTCCGTCCGGACCGTTGCCGAGCACCAGGACCTGCTTTCCGGCCGCCGCGGCGGCGCGGCAGCAGCGTTCCATGTTCCCGCCCGGCCGGACCTCAAGCGCGACGATTACCTCCGCCAGGTCGAAGATCAGTGCGTCCCGCCGCTGCCCTGAGCGGGCGTTCCATGGCTCCATCCAGGCAAAGGGGGAGAGGAGCAGCTGCAGGTCGGGATCAAAACGCGTATCCCACACCCGGGCCGGTGCGATCGGCTCCCGGTCCACGCCAGCCGGAAACGCCTCCGCGAGGCCCCGGTCGAGGACCATTACGGACGGGCCGGCATGCCGCTTCGCCGCCACGGCCGCGGCCTGGTACGTCTCCCGGTGGATCGAGCTGATGAGTGGGACGTCCCGCTGCGCGAGCGCGTCCGCCAGCGCATCGACCAGCGCCAGCCCGGCGCCGGTCACGGTCTTCGAGGAGACAATCGCCACCCCCGGTTCTTCGAGAAGCCCCAGCGTGCCGTAGGCGAAGAGCATCGGCCAGCGGCGCAGGCCGGCGAGCCGGACGGGATAGTCCGGCTCATCCGGGCGCAGTGCGTCCACTCCCCGGGCACGGACAGCGGCGGCTTCTTCCCCGGCTCGGGTCCAGCGCGGTGCTCGCTGCTCCGCCAGCGCGGCGGCGCTCCGGGGGTGGAGGCGGACCAGGCATTGAAGGTCTTCCGCCGGAGTGTCCCAGAGCTTCGCCAGACCGCCGCGGCTCTCGCGAGCGTGGTCCAGGAGGCGTTGGAGCGTCCGCTCGCCGACCTGCGGCACCGCGCTCCAAGCCAGCAGCGCCTGTAATTCGCGCGTCTCCACGTCCGCCTCCCGCTGTCCCTGGGCACAGCCCATCACGGTTTGACCGGTCGCCGCTGAACGGAGAGCATTCGACACGGAAGAGCAAACCTACTATCGGCGGTTGCGCCTTGCTTGCCCGATCTCCTGCCGCCTCCCGTTTGCACCCACCCGTCCGCCGGGTATAGCCGGCTGGGAGGCAGGGACGGGAATGCAACGCTGGATATTACTGGGGGCGGTGGCTGCGGGATGCGCGCTGGCGGGCTGCAAACCCGCGAATGACGCGCAGGTGCGGCAGCAGGTGCAGGGAATGCGCCAAGAGCTGGGCAACGCGGCCGACGCGGCGCGAAAGACCGCGGCGGATGCCACTC
>CAYQDT010000583.1:0-3641 GCA_964416225.1 uncultured bacterium | reverse complement strand
CGACCGCCACGAGCTGTATACCTACGCCGGCTGCCGGGTGAACGGCCACTGCTCGCTAGATGTAGCGCCCACATTGCCCGGCCCCGGCGAGCCGGCACGAGAGCTGGTCACCATCGCGTTTCTGCGCTCCGTCCACGTGGTGCCGGGGTACGGCGACGAAGCGCTGGTCTACGCGGACTCCGAACGGGGCGGGTATACCCTGGCCACCGCGCTGGAGCGGGGCTGGGCCTGCGTTCTGGACGCGGCAGATCGTCCCGAATAACCGGGTGCCGCCGCGGAACCGGGGAGTCTACTTCTCGCGGCGGACGGTGCGGCTGACGACCAGATGCTGCCGGTTGGCGATCCAGTGGTCCAGGCGGGTCACCAGCCAGTCCCACTGCCGGGTGGTAAGGTCGATCCAGCGCAGCCCGAGCGCATCGGGGGTGCACCAGGTGACTTCCGCCTCCAGGCTCTCGGTGTAGTGAAACACCGCGTCCGTGAGGATCAGCTCGTAACGGTCACCCGGCCGGGCGGTGTGCTCGCATTCCAGGCTGATCCCGCCGAGGCCCACGTCCTTCACCACCACGGACGGGCCGCTCACCCACACGGGCGGGTCGACGTGCCGGTGATGCAGCCGCCGGTCTTCATCCAACGGACTCTTCGATTGCTCCGGACGGTTGTCCCGATCCCGCTCCCCGTGCATAGTCCGCACTCTCCGACCACCCCGCGCCTTCTAGCGGGATTCTGGCAGCGATCCGCATCCCATGCAGGGGAGCTTCCCGCGGGCCGCCGTCCCGGCCCGCTGCTCCGCGATTTTCCGGCACGGAGACACGGACACGCGAGGGACGGGTGAGGTCACCCTGGAGAACACGGCGGGGAAGAGCCTGATTGGTTCACCGATTTCCCGGCGCGTGAACTCGCGGCTACCGGGGACGAAGCCCGCTGGGGCGGGGAACGCCGGCTTGCCGCGTGGCGCACCCGCATACGTCCGGACAAGCCATCCCGGGCAGCGGTCGACCGGCTGACCCACCGGGAGCACGCCGCCACGAGATCGGTTACCCGAATCGCGCGTCGGCGGGACCTGCGCGATCCCTCTTTGCACCGTATGGGGGCTGGCTGCTCTCCGCGAGCACCTGTACGTCCGCAAAATGGAATCCATCCCGTTCCACGATCTCGCCGACCGCCGGCTGGAGCGGGCGGTCGAACATCGGGCCGGCATAGGTAAACGTGTGGAATTCCCCCCGCTCGCCGCAGGGGTCCACGTCTGCCGGAAGGTCCGCCAGAAGGCCGGCATCGAAGGTCCGGCCCGCGAACTCCGGTGCGAGGCGGCGGGGATCCACGCACGTCAGCACCGCGCGCAGACCGCCCGCGATCATCTCCCGGGCCAGGCGGTCCGTGGGCTGGTTCCAGAGGGGGAACAGCGGCGTGAGGCCGGTTCCCGCGAGCTTTGCTTCCCGGTAGGCGCGGATATCCTCGAGGAAGAGGTCGCCGAACGCCACGTGCGTCATCCGAAAGCGCTCGCTCGCCTCCGCCAGGGCGCGCGCCATCGCAACCTCGTACGCCTCGTTGGAGCAGGGCCACGGCAGGAGCGCCGTCACGAGCGGCAGCCCCGCGGCCAGCGCCTGCGCTTCCAGCAGGGTACGACGCACGGCGTGCATCGCCACGCGATCGAAGGCGGCATTGACGGTGGTCAAGAGTCCGACCACCTCAACCTCGCCGGCGGCTCGAAGCACGTGGAGCGCCCACGCGGAGTCTTTACCGCTGCTCCAGGAGAGCAGGACGCGGGGCCTGGGAGAAGCGGGGTTGAGAGCGGGCATCCGAGAAAAGGCGAAAGGAGAGAGGTGGGGATCGGCTATGAGCGGGAGAGCCGCAGCGAGCGGGAGTCGCCCGCCGCTCAGGCCGTGCGTTCAGAGCGGGTACTTTCGAATGAACTGCTGGAGGTGCTCCCGGTAGTGGCGCGCAAGCTCCATCCCCCATTCCTCGCCGGAATGGAAGCACTGCTCGGCACGGGACTGGCCCTGTTTGAGAATCTGTGCGCCATACCGCACCCGGCCGGCCTCGCCCTGAAGGAGAGCCTCCGCGACCGAGGCGTCGAGCCGCTCCAGCTCACTGTCAGGGATCATCCCTCACCTCTTCCCGAGTACCCGCTAGTCCTCCTCAGGATACCACGGGGTGGGGAACTGCTGCCGGAAGCTCCGCAGCCCGCTCCGCCACACCGTCCGGAGCGCCTCCGGCTGCGGACTCACGCTTTCCGGATCGGCGCACCGCTCCGCATCGAGGAGGCCGTCCCGCAGCAGGAAATAGCCGCGGGCCGTGCGCCCGGACTGGCCATGCGCCACAGCTTCCGTGAAGGTGAGGATAAAGCGGTCCAGCTCGTCTGGATGGATCATCAATGCGGCTCCGGCGGCGGGAAACACTCGCTCTGTATGCCCCCGCTCGAGGCCACCGTGACGGGAGGAATCGGGCGGCCGCCCGCGCTTCGGCGCCCCGGCTCACGGCCGGAGCGGTCCCGGCGAGCCGGTAGGGAAGGAAAACGACGTGGGATCCGGCGAACGAGTGTAGCTGGTGTACCCCTCACTTTCTCCGTTTGGATTCCCATGAAAAACCGTTTTCCCAGCCGGCTCCTTCTGGTCGGCGCGCTGCTGCTGACCACCCTTACGGGCCTTCGCTCGGCCGCGGCCCAGCCCCGCTGGACTCCCGAGCAGGCGAATGCCTGGTCGCATAAGACCGGCTGGCTGATCGGCTGCAATTTCTCCCCGAGCACGGCCATCAATCAACTGGAGATGTGGCAGCCCGAGACGTTCGATCTCCCCACCATCGACCGGGAGCTCGGCTGGGCGGAGAAGCTCGGCTTCAACAGCACCCGGGTCTTTCTCCACAACCTGCTCTGGAAGCAGGATCCGGAGGGCTTCACCCACCGGATGGACCAGTTTCTGAAGGTCGCGGACCGGCACCACATCGGGGTGATCTTCGTGCCGCTGGACTCCTGCTGGGACCCGTACCCGCAGCTTGGCAAGCAGCGGGACCCGAAGCCGGGTCTCCACAACTCCGGCTGGGTGCAGGCTCCGGGACGGGAGATCCTGCAGGACCCCGCCCGGCACGATGAGCTGAAGGGCTACATCCAGGGCGTGATCCGCCGGTTCCGGAAAGACCGCCGGGTCCAGGCGTGGGACCTGATCAACGAGCCGGACAATACGAACGGCAGCAGCTATGGGAAGCAGGAGCCGCCGCACAAGGCGGAGCTGGCGCTGGAGCTGCTGAAGAAGGTTTTCGACTGGGCGCGCGAGGTCAATCCGCAGCAGCCCCTCACCTCCGCGGTGTGGGCCGGGGACTGGTCGAGCACGGAGAGGCTCTCTCCGATGGCGCGGGTCCAGCTCGACGAGTCGGACGTCATCTCGTTCCACAACTACGGCCCGCTCCCCGACATGCGGAAGCGCGTCGAGTGGCTGGAGCGGTACGGCCGGCCGCTGATCTGCACGGAGTACATGGCCCGTCCGATGGGCAGCACCTTCCAGGCGATCCTGCCGTTTCTGAAGGAGCTCCACGTCGGCGCCTACAACTGGGGCTTCGTCTCCGGCAAGACCCAGACCATCTACCCGTGGGACTCGTGGCAGAAGCCGTACGCCGCGGAGCCGCCCGTCTGGTTCCACGATGTCTTCCGC
>CAYQDT010000582.1:0-3644 GCA_964416225.1 uncultured bacterium | reverse complement strand
CAATACCCCCGCTGCAACTCATCAGGTCCTTAATTAAAGGGTGCTCACGGTTGACCTCGTAAGACACTTTCCCGTGCCGAACTCGCTTATGCCAGAGGAAAGTGATGTCAACGTTCCCCTGGTGTAACCGTGCTCCGCGGTAGCGATAAACGTCACTGGCGTGCTTCCGCGTCACATTGGCCAGCCGCCGCAGGTCCCTGCGAATGGCAGGAGGAGGAACAGCCCGGGACTTCTTGACGTCTATCTCCCATTCGGCGTCCATCGAGTTTGGGATGTCGAGCAGGATGCGGGCGAGCTTATAGTGCTCTTCCTTCTGGTAACCGAGTCCCAGCCAGTCTCCAGCCGCAAGAAGTCGTTTGTTCCGGTAGACATAGAAGCCCTGCTGCGCTGTCCACCCGCGGGGACCGGCCGCCGCACGGTGCGTCTCTGCGCTGATCTTGGAATGATGTGGCAAAACGTACGGCCGGACGTTTAGCCGCTCCCCCAAAATGGTCAGAGCCTCTTCCGCGAGCCACTGCGTAGCCGCGTTCTTCGCCAGATAGGGGTCCCACGGCTTCACGGCATCCCCGTTTACGAAGATCTTGAGCTGGGGTGGGCTTTCCAGGTACCGATGGAAGACCATCGCCACGTGCTCCTTCACCTCTGACGCCCGCGCCAAAAACAGGCTGTGGTGCTCTGCGCTGCCGACCACGGTTCCGGATGTGATCCGGTCCATTACTTCCCACAGCACTACGGTTCCCGATGGCTTGCCATTCAGCAGCGGGAGATAACGCTCGAGCGTTGTGGATCCGGCGCGGAGCAGCCGCCACTGCCCGCAGGCAGTCACATAATCAAGGTCCCAACATCGAACCGCCAGATCCGTGCTGACCGTCTTCGATCCAACTGTCACGCGGCGGCACTGTGAGAACGACGCAGACTTCAATCCCAATCCAAAGCGGCCCAGGTCCCGGGAGTCGCGCTCCTCCAACGGGCTTCGGCTCCCTGGTCGCATCGCGGTTACCAGTGTCTCCGCAGACATTCCGCAGCCGTCGTCCACCAGCGCGATACACGACTGTTCACCGTCCCAATAGAGGTCCAGCCAAACGTTCCGTGCTCCTGCAGAGATGCTGTTGTCGATCAGGTCAGCGATTGCCGTGGGCAGATCGTAACCGAACGCACGCATCGACTGAATCATGCAGTCGGCCCGCGGTTCGGCAATGTCATACCCGTCGGCGGCTACTGTATTCTCGATCACAAAAACTGCGCTTTCAAACTGTCGGCTATCGTGGCCTGCGTGGCAGGGGATGTGGCTAGATTCGACGAACGGGGTCCCAATCCTGCCTCAACCGAGACTTGTCGGGCGAACCAGGTGCTGAACCTGAGGGCAAAGGTTTGCAGCATCGCGCCTGGGGCAGCTTTGTTGTCAGGTCGCTGCCATCTTGATCGACACGCAAGGTGACACGGTGCCCGCAGTGCGGCCGTGATTCAAGCACCGGCGCCTATACAGGTGCCTGAATGATGGGTGTGATTCCTCGATAAGGCAGGGTCAGGCTGCGACCGTCCGTCCCGCAAGGCTCCGCAGGTCGAGCCGGGGTTGCGTGAGGATGGCTGCGCGGAGTTGCATTACCGGGTTCGCCGTCGCCAACTTCCAGCGCATCCCACCTCCAGCGAACCGGTCCGCCACCACGTGCTTGCACGCTCCTTCCACCGCGCCACTGCCGATCGGGAAACCCCGCCGCAGGTAAGCGGGGTAGCGCATCCGCTCTTGTTGCCGCGCGAAATAGGCCAACTGCACACGGCGCACTTCCCGCGCCACCGCACTCTCCGGTTCCCAGGCGCGGAGCGCTTCCAGCAGCTTCCACGGCCCAAAGGCCAGCAACTCCTGCTTCATCGCCGTCCGCCAACGCTCCGCGCTGGCGGCATCTCCCGGATGGAGCACGCCCGCCAGGAGCGCCAACCGCTCTAGCACGTGGTAGAAGTCGAGGATTTCCACGCGCAGCGGCAAGTAGCGATCCAGCTCCACCCAGTCCAGCGCCGCACCGTCGCACACCACCGCCACCACCCCGCCCCGGGCGCGTTCTCGCGCTCGCGCGCAGACCGCGGCCACGAGGCTCTCGCGGCTGCCCGTGGTGGCGCAGTACTCTTTACGCAGGCTGGCTTCCGCGTCCGGCGTCCGGCCCGCCTCCCAATCCGGCTCGTAGACCACCCCCACGCGCGCCTCTTTGTAGCCGTCCCAGGTCGGGATCATCACCCCATCAAAGCCGAGGGCCACGCCGCGCTCCGCCGGCCCACAAGACGGCGGCGGGCCGAGCTCCAGCCGTTGGCCCACCCGCTGCGCTACTTGTTCGATACTCTTCACGTCGAGCGAGAGCGGCAGCCCGAGCTGGGCCAGCACGTCGTTGACCTGCGTGTAGGGCACCCGTGCCGCGAGCCCCGCGAGGTGGGCCTGGGCGGTGGGCGTGGTGTTGGCCGGCCCGAGCCCCAACCAAGCATCCGCGGGACAGTGGCCGCTGCCGCATCCGGCGCAGTGAAAATACGCCCGCCGCACGCGGACCCGGCCCGCGGCCGTGACGATCTCCCGGGCGTAGCGACCCCGGAAGCGGGCCGTATCCCCGCACGGACAGGCCGTCTGGTTGCCCTCGCGGCGCTCCACCTCCTCGCGGACGAACTCCTCCGTGAGGTCCCGCTGCACGTCTTGCCCCAACTTCCTCGCCAGATCCTCAATCTGGTTGAGGTCCCGTGGCCCCGCCGGCAAGGATTGCTCCAGGCGCTCTCGATACTGCCGCACCAAGACCTCGATTTGCTCTTCCCGCTCCGCCGCCATGGGGGTGCTCCACGGGGATCGCCTCACCCAAGAGTAGGTGGGCGCCGCTCCCCAGGAGAACAGAATCACATTCCGGCGTTCGCGTCCCGCCGACTGACAGCTTGCCTTATCCGGTAATCACACCCCTGAATGATCCTGCCGTGTTCGTTACACGCCAAGGTGGTATCCGCCGGCATTAACCGCTGGCTTGCTCGGCGAACACGGTCTATACTGAACTGGGGCTTTTGGTCCCAGCAATGCCGCCGACTATGAAAAGACCCCCGTTAGTAAGCAGGACGGAAGACGTCCTCTGCCACCTCAGCGAACGGCACCGCGCAGCTTTACAGTGGTTCGTGAACACCGCGGGAACCGAACAGTCCTGGCCAGCGCCACTCTGTGACGGAACGCTGTTGGCAACCCGCGCAAAGGGCATCTACAAGCCGCACTGGACAGAGTATGCCCTCAGTGTTAGGGAGGTCCTGAAGGGGCCTTATCCCGACAGAGCCCCCAACATCGAGCCCGATGGAGGGTGGACCTATAGGTACTTCCAAGAGAATCGCGATCCGTCCGGCCGGGATGCCGAGTATACCAATCGCGCACTCATGGCCTGCCAGCGGGACGGTGTGCCGGTCGGTGTGATGCGGCAGGTGAGTGGGAAGCCACAAGTCAGGTATCTCATCCTTGGTATTGCCCGAGTTGTAGGTTGGCAAGACGGGTACTTCACTCTGGAAGGCGTCCAGCGTCAGGACGAGGGTGGACCCTTCCGTGGAGGCCGCGCTCCTCCGCTCGGCCGACCGGCCGGGCTGCCGGGTGGAGTAGTGCCTCTGGACCGCGTCGCGGAGGAGAGTGATGCGCACCGGCC
>CAYQDT010000581.1:0-3655 GCA_964416225.1 uncultured bacterium | reverse complement strand
ATCGGTGGCGTCGAGCGCCCGGGGATCGTCCACCGGCTGGACAAGGACACCTCCGGCCTGATGGTGGTGGCGAAGAGCGAGCGGGCGTATCGCTCGCTTCAGGCCCAGATCGGCGAGCGAACGGCGGAGCGCCGCTACCTGGCGATCGTTCGCGGCAGTCCGCGTTTTGAGCGCGCGAGCGTGGACGCGCCGATCGGCCGGCACCCCACGGACCGGAAGAAGATGGCCGTGATCCCCCCCGGTAGCACCCACACGCACCGGGAGGCGCGGACGGACCTGCGCGTGCTGGAGCGGTTCCCCGGCTTCACGCTGCTGGAGGCGCGGCTGCACACGGGGCGTACCCACCAGATCCGCGTCCACTGCGCGTACATTCATCTGCTGGTGGTGGGTGACCAGACGTACGGCTCCCGCGCTCCCGAGCGCGACCCCTCGGTGCCGCTGCCCGTGCGCACGGCCATTCAGGCACTGGAAGGGCAGGCCCTCCACGCCTACCGCCTGGCGTTCGACCACCCGGTCACGGGCGAGCGCCTTCAGTTCCTGGCCGAGCCGCCCGAGGACATGCGGCACCTGCTCCGCACACTGGAGTGCACCTGGAGTCCGGAGACGTGCGATCCATGGCCGGACGAGTAGTCACCGCCGGAGGGGTGCTCCTCGCGGCGGTGATTGCGGCGGCAACCTGGCTCTACGTCTCCGGGCAGGCCCCGCCGCCGCCGCTGAATGCCTGGGCGTTCCACGGCGCACTGCTCCTTTGCACCGCCTACGCGCTGCTTTTCGGCCGCGCCTCCTCGCCCTGAGCCCACGCCCGCCGCGCGGGCCGCCAGCGCGGATTGGATCCGGCGGACGTGAAAAAAGCCCCGCCGTCGCCGGTGGGGCCAAACACGCCACTCTTCGAGTTGCTTCCTAACACGCAAGAGGAGTTTGGAAGCCTTTCGTGTTCGGATGGCACTTCCACGGGTCCAGACCCACCGCGCGCCGGCCGGTTCCGATCTTTTTTCCGCCGCCGTGAGCGCCATGAGCGGATCGCGCGGTGGGACGACGGACCGGAGTGGCGGCCGGGTAACGGCTGAATGGAGGCGGGGCCAGCCGATCTGGCCGGGCGTGCTAGGCGCATGCAGCGGTCCGGCGGTGACCGGCGCGCCGGCCACCCTTCCCGGCCGGTTCCGTCAGGCGCGTCCGACCACTAACAGGAAAACGTCGTAGAGCGCGTGGGTCCAGGCGGCGACCGCGAATCCGCGGGTGAGAAACAGCCCGGAGAGGAGCACGCCGGCCACGAAGCGAAAGACGAAGCTCCCCACCGAGGGCATGTCGCCCAGGGGCCCCACGTAGTGGATCAGCGAGAAGAGCACGGACGACCCGACGATCGAGCAGAGCGCCGCGGCGCCGTCCGTCATGCCGAAGGCGCGGAGCAGCCAGACTCCGCCGCCGACGAGGATGAGCCGGAACACCAGCTCCTCGTACAGCCCCGCCCCGAGACTGCCCGCGAACATCTGGAGCCATGACAGGCCGCCGAACAGACGCAGGCTGGGCGCAAACGGCAGGATCAGCGACGTGAGCGCGGCCGTCACCGATCCGAAGAGCAGCGCGTAGAGGGTGCTCTCCAGCATGACGAGCGGGAAGAGCTCCCGGCGGACACCGCCTCTCGTGCCGGCGGGGTCCAGCCGGTAGACGACCAGCCCCACGATCACGGTAAGCGCCATCCAGCTCGCCAGCCAGCCGTGGACCCCCACCGCGTGCAGGCAGAGCTGGATCAGCGCGTCCGCGCCGTTCAGCATGGCCCGCCGGTGGCCGAAATTGGCGGGAAGCAGGAGGAGCTGATAGAGCAGCAGCAGCGGCAGCACGAAGACGTAGCTGCACCACGGGGAGCGGGTGGCGGCGAGGTAGGCTTTCATGGCCGAACGGGAGTAACGCTTGCGCGGGGGACACCAACCGGTACCGCGCCGGGGCCCCGACCAGTCCGACGCCCCGCACCGAGCCGGCCGATTTACCTCTCTAAAACGGGCGCGGGGCCGCCGACGATACGGGATGCCGGAGCGGACCCCGGGGCGAGATGCGGGCTCACAGCTCCGGCTCGTCGAGGAACTTTCGCATCACCCGGTTGGTGGTCTGGAACCGGAACCGGTTGTACAACCGCTGGGCACGCTCGTTGTGCTCCGAGACCATGAGACCGAGCACCTGGTGCCCGCCCGCCCGCGCCAGGTCCTCCGCGTGCCGGACCAGCAGCGCCCCGATCCCCCGGTTCTGATACTCCGCCACGACGCTGACATTGAAGATCCAGGCCTCGTCGTCGCCGGTAATCAGGTTCCGGTTGATCCCGTACCAGAGAAGACCGACCCGCTGTCCGTCCGGAGTCTCGGCCACCCGAACCTGCGTGCCCGGGCGCCGGAGCAGCAGCTCATGGGTCTCGCGGAGGGATTCGCGGACATCTTCGAGCCGGAGCCGCTCCCGATCCGCCGGGGAGAGACTCGCCCACGTGGTCAGCACCTCCATCTTGAAGAAGAAGGCGTCGTCCGCGCGGGTGGCGGCACGAATCCGGATCTCGGACACGAAGCTCTCCTTGCCGGCCAGGACCTTACCGTGACTTCCGATTGCGCGTCTTGATCCAGAGGTGCTTCGGCTGGCTCGGATCCCCGACGTGCTCTCGCTTTTCGTAGCGTCCGAGGACGAGCCCCTGCTCGATCGCATCGAGCTTCTTCCGGTTTTCCCTGCGCAGGAGTGTCCAGAGCCAGTTGCCGCGGAGTTCAGCCATATGCGTACTTCACCGTATTCGGACGAGCGGGGTCGCTTGCCATCTTAACGGCCGCCCCATGCATTGTCAACGCGGCGCCGGCGCCTCACAGCTCGAACCGATTCAGACTCGGGTCCGGGTCATAAAGACCCCGGAGCGGACCGGGCCCGAACGGGCTCGCTTCGGAATCCTTCGGCGCGCCGGCGTGCGGCTCCGCAGGACCTTCCGCGGAGACCTCGTGCTGCTCCTGGAGCGCACTGCGCACAATCCCCTCCGTTTCCGCCGCTCGACGGGCCGCGGACTTCGGGGGCAGCAGCGGCGTGCCCGGCACCGTGCCGGAAGCGGCGCGGGATCGGGCGAGAGTCCAGGCTCCGCCGGCCAGGCAGGTCCCGGTCCAGAGCGCCGAGAGCGGGCCGAGCCACTTCTGGGCCACCTTGCCGGATCCAACCAGGGACCACACCGCCGCTACTCCCAGGGCCCCGGCACCGCAGACCGCCAGCGTCACGGCGGCCGGCGCCCGATCGGCAGATACTGCCGCGGGGACGTCTCCCAGTGTGAAGGTGCCGCCGTTCCGGTCAAGGTAGTCGGCCACGGCGAGGAGCGCTCTCCCGAGCACCCCGTCGGCTTCTCCCTGCCGCGCCATCTCCACGTAAAAGGAATCGAAGAGCTCTCGGTGGCGGGAGGCGGCCTGGTGAAACTCCTGCCCGTCTTTCATCCCCCGCGCAATTTCGTCTGCCGCGCGGGTGATCCGCTCCGTCCCGACATGCTGGCTTGCGATGCGCAGGGCACGAAGAACATCCACATCGGCGTCCAACATGGCGCCGAGCTGGCGGGTAAAGGTCGCGAGTGCGGCGGTTTCGGCGCTCGCCTCGGGATGGGAGCCGGTCATTGACACCTCATGGACGGCTCCTCGGGATGAGCCGCTGAACT
>CAYQDT010000580.1:0-3664 GCA_964416225.1 uncultured bacterium | reverse complement strand
AAGCGATACTTCCGGGACCGCTCCTGGAACATGAAGGTGCCGCGCTGGCTCCAGGAGCTCAATCTCCAGGTCATCAAAGCCAACGATGTTCTTTCGCAGCGGCTGGGTCGCTCTCCCTTCATCCAGGAGATTGCCGAGTACGTCGGGTGCTCCGAGGAAGACGCACTGAACGCGATGGAGCTCGGTCACGCGTACGAGACGATCTCGCTGGACAGCAAGCTCTCGGTGGAGGGGGACACGCCGCTCACCCTCAACGACTCGATCGGTACTGAGGACGAGGACCTGTATCAAATCGAGTCGTACGACGACCTCAAAGAGGCGCTGGAGAAGCTCGAAAACCGGGAGAAGATGATGCTCTATCTCCGCTTCTTCCAGGACCTCAGCCAGACCGAGGTGGCCCGACGGCTGGAAATCTCGCAGATGCACGTCTCCCGGCTTCAAAACCGGGCGCTGCGGCGGCTGAAGGAGATCCTGACGGAGGAGGCTGCCTCGCGGGAGCCGGTGGGCAGCCGGGAGGCGGCCTGAGGGAGTTTCCGCGGAGGTTCCCGCGGTCCTCCAGCGACTCCAGCGAACGGGGCTCTCACTCCGGGCGCGATGCCGGGTTCCGCGCCCGGCTGCAAACGGGACATAGCGAGCGAGCGATAATCAACCATTGTCAAGAGGGCGCCGTCCCGTCCGCGTTGCAGCCCGACTCATGCCCGCCGACAGCACCTCCCGCACCCTCATCATCCTCACGCTGCTCGCGCTGCTCGCCGGCTGCGTCTGGCTCGTGCGGGACGTCCTGCCGCCGTTCGTGATCGCCACGGTTTTGGCGCTCCTGCTGGATCCGCTGATGGTGCGCCTCCACCGGGCCGGGCTGCCGCGCGGCATCGCCGTGGCGCTCACCTTTGCCGCCTTCCTGGCGATGTTCGCGGGGGTGCTGTTTTTCCTGGTGCCGCGGGTCATCATCCAGGTCGGCGATCTCATCCGCAATCTGGGCGGGTTCCAGGAGCGGTTCCAGACGCTCATCGATGATTGGATACGGCAGCACGCCGCGGACCTCCACCGTCTCCACCTGCCGGATACGGCGCCCGGGCTGGTCGGGCGCTACCAGGGAGATATCCTGCGGTATGTCCAGATGCTGCTCACCCGCGTCTTCGGCGCCGTGGAGCAGTCCGCGGCGGCCATCGGGTGGGTGGTGATCATCCCCATCGTCACCCTGTACCTCCTCGCGGACATGGAAAAGATCCGCGTGCGCCTGTACCATCTGATCCCTGCGCGGCACCGGGAGATGGTACTCGATCTCACCGTGAAGGTCGGCCGGGTTTTCGTCGCCTATCTGCGCGGTCTGATGATGGTCTGCGCGGGATATGGCTTCGCGGTGTACGTGCTGTTGGAGTTGGTCCTCGCCGTGCCCTATGCGCTGGTCCTCTCGCTGGCGGGTGCCGTCCTCTACACCGTTCCGTATCTCGGACAGTTCACGCTGATGGCGGTCTGCTGCAGCGTCGCATGGCTGTCCGGCCGGACGCCGCTTTACCTGGTGGAAATCGCCATCGGCCTCGTCGTCGTGGGGCAGTGCTTCGATCAGGTCATCACGCCGCGGGTCATCGGCAAGCAGGTCGGGCTGCACCCCGTGCTCGGGCTCTTCTCGCTGATGGTCGGCGCCCAGCTCTTCGGCCTGCTCGGAATGGTCTTCGCGGTGCCCGTTGCCGCCGCCGTGCGGATCGTGCTGATCCGCCTGTTCCCCCCGCTGGCGGAGCCGATCAGCCGCGAGGAGGATCTCGATCGCCTGGGATGGGCCAACACGTCCTGACGCGGGCGAGCGGGCTCTGATGTCAACGGGCCGCGCAGCCGGGCAGCCGGACCATCAGCCCGCAACCGCCTCCCGGTCCGGCACCGCCGATTCGCGCGCCGACCGGGAGGACGCGCCGTCCGGTGCGGGGCGCGGGGCCGAGAGAACGGGGCGCTTCGACCCGGTGAGCCCTGCGCGGTGAACTCTATGCGGCCAGTCCCCGCCGGCTGTTGAGGTCCGCCAGCCGCACCACCGCGTCCCGGCTCACGTCCCCTTCGAGGCGATCATCATGGAGTACCAGCAGCCGGGCGTGGTCACTCTCAATCATCTGCGTGAACGCGGCCCACGCATCCTGGTCATCCTGCAGCACATGGTCCTGATCCGGCATGTGAGCGATCGCGCCGACGCAGGTCACTCCCCAGAGGTCCCGGTCCAGCTCCCGGACGTCATCCGCCGTGACCACCCCGACCAGGCGCTCACCCCGCGCCACGGGGAAGAGGCTGGCACTACTGTGGAGGAGGTAGTCACTCACGAACTGCGGAATTCGCAGGTCCGCGTCCACCACGGGCAGCTCATGGGACATCACCGCGGTTACCGGGACCCCGGTGAGGGCGCGGCGGAGGATCATCTGCTCATAGCTGACCCGGGCCGCGTGGTTCAGGAACAGGCCGACGCACACGAGCCAGAGTCCCTCGACGTGGCCGGCGAGGAACTTCATCGACCCGAACGCGATGACCACCCAGGCGAAACACTGGCCCGCGCCGGCGGCAATCTTCGTCGCTCTCCGGATGCTGCCCGTGCCCTTCCAGATCGCCGCGCGCAGGAGCCGCCCCCCATCCAGCGGAAAGCCGGGCACAAGATTGAACGCGGCAAGCGCCAGGTTGAGCCAGCCAAGGTAGTTCAGCAGCGCCACCGGCGGCTCGGGCACGTCCATGCGCGTCAGCACCACGGACGCGCACCAGCTCACCAGCCCCAGGGCGATACTGATCGTCGGCCCGGCGACGGCAACCAGGAACTCCTCGCGCGGCGTGTCCGGCTCACCCTTGATCTGCGCGATCCCGCCAAACAGGAACAGGGTAATCCCGCCGACTTCGATCCCCATCCGCCGGGCGACCAGCGCGTGCGACAGCTCGTGGACGAGGACACTGGCGAAGACCAGGATGGAGGCCAGCAAGCCGAGGCCCCAGCTCTGGGTATGGGGCAGGTTATATGCCTGCGGAAAGACGCCGACCGCCAGGAACCATGCGATGAGAACGAAGACGATAAACCAGGAATAATCGATGCGAACTTCGAATCCGAGGACATTGCCCAGGCGCAGACCACCCATGCGGGTACCTCACTACAGCGCAAACTCCGCGAGTTCATACCCGCCTGGGCTCCTGGTTACGCTCGAAGTTACAGAAAAGGTGCCGCGAGCCGCAAGAGAGGGGCCGCGTCCTCGGAGCCGACCCCTCTCTTCGTGCAGACAAGCACCGCGCCGGTGAGGGCGGCGCTCCTAATAGCGGTCTTCCCAGTCCCGCCAGTCATAGCGATAGTAGCGGCCGAACCGGTAATCCCGGCTGCGGTGCCGGAAAGCGTCGCGCAGGTCGTCCTCCACCCGGTCCAGGTCGTTCATCCGGCGGCGGAACTCATACTGCTCCAGGTAGCGATCGTGGTGGAGGAAGTCACGAACCCGGTCCAGGCGGTCCCACTGGCGCTCTTCCTCGTGGCGGGAAAACAGCCCCTCGCGCCGCGCGAGCCGAATCCGCTCCGCGAGGTCGAATGACCGGTCCCGCAGGACTTCCCGCCGCCGGCGCTCCGGGTTATCGTGACCGCGGTAGTAGCGGTAGTCGCGATAGTTATCCCAGTCCCACCGGTCCGCGCGGACCGGTGCGGCGGCGACCATCCATGCGG
>CAYQDT010000579.1:0-3666 GCA_964416225.1 uncultured bacterium | reverse complement strand
TCCGGATCTGTATGACCGGCTGCTGGAGGTGGGCGTCTCGCCGGACTATCCGCGCCCCGCCCCGCCGCCCCGTACGGTCGCCTGGCTCCCCGGGAGCGCGGTCGCGGCGGCGCTGGTGCTGACCCTCGGGCTGCGGCTGCTCCCGGACCTGGCCCCGCCGGGAAATGAGCGCTCGCCCGCAGCGCTGCTGAGTCTGGGCTGGTCTTCGGGCGCAGAGGGCCTGGCGAGGTTTGCCGGGCAGGCGTGGAAGCGGCATGATCTGAATCGTGCGGCGCTGCTGTACGGGGCCGCGGCCGATGCGGAGCGCCGGTCGCCCATTTACCCGGCGGGCGCGGCGATCTGCCTGGCACGCGCCGGACGGCTGGCCGAGGCGAAGGTCGCGCTCCGCGAGGTCCGCCGGCGGCGACGCTGGCGGCGGCGGCACGGGCTGCTCTCGCGGGAGGACCGGGAAGCCGCGGACGACGCGCTGCGCGCCGTTTGGGAAGCGATGAAGGAGCGGGATACCCGGGAACCCCGGTCAGGGGTGCTGGAGGTCCGTTGACGGGGGCAGGGAGACCCTCTCGTGATTCGTCACGGCTCAGGCGAGCCTGGGAGACCCTGGAGGGCCTGCAGCACCTGGTCCACCACCACTGGCAGGGGTTGGTCCGCGCGCACGTAGCGAACCCCTCCCAGGTTTGGCCCTTCCGTGCCCGGTTCTTGCATGCCCCGGAGCCACATGAGCTGGTACTTCACGTACCGCCGGGTGTTGCGCTTCAGGAGCCGGATGCCCTCCTCCAGGTCATACTCCCCGGCGAGGGCCCGCATGATCTCCTTGTAGCCGTGGCCCTGCATGGAGGGGGTCTGCGGGGTAAGCCCTTCCGCCAGGAACCCCTCCACCTCCTCCACGAGCCCGCCGGCGAGCATCGCGTCGACCCGCATGTTCACGCGCTGGTACAGCTCCTCCCGGTCCCGCACCAGCGCGACCCAGGTCGCGGGGTAGAGGCCGCCCTGCCGCCGGCTCTCCTGCTGGACGTCGGCGATGGGCCGGCCGGTGACCTCCCACACCTCCAGCGCCCGGATAACCCGCTTCCGGTCCGCCGGAGGGAGCCGAGCGGCGCTCTCCGGATCCACCCGGGCCAGCTCTGCGTGAAGCGCTTCACTCGCCCGGCCCTCCAGGGCCGCGCGGAGCTCCGGGGAGGGCTCCGGTCCCGCCGCGAAGGGGGCGGTAAGGGCCCGCAGGTAGAGACGCGTGCCCCCGACGAGAAGCGGCCGCCGGCCCTCGCCCAGGAGGTGCTCCACGAAGGGAACGGCGGCCGCCCAGTAATCCGCCACCGTGAACGGCTCCGCCGGATCAACGAGGTCGATCAGGTGGTGCGGCACCCGGGCGCGCTGCTCCGCGGAGGGCTTGGCGGTGGCGGCCTCCATTCGCCGGTAGACCGCCATCGAGTCGGCGGAGAGGATCTCGGTTCCCAGCCGCAGCGCCACTTCGACCGCAACTTCCGTCTTCCCGACGGCGGTCGGGCCGGTCAGGATGGCGAGCTTGGAAGGCGGGACGGAGGTCTGCATGCCGGATAGTGTATCGTGGAAAAAGGGCCGTCTCGCATCGCGGGAATGGCGGGAGGCGCGGTGCGAAGGGCCGGTCGGAGGCGCCGGGACGGCTTCGACCGGCAGGAAGCAGGCGCCCCGGGGACGGACGCGGGCTTTACGGCGGCCCGCGAGGAGCCGGCCGGCCTCACGCCGGGATTCAGTGCTCCACCGGCAGGGCGCGCGCCTCGACGCCGTCTCCCGCGACCGCCACCACGGCGCGAACCACGGCGTCCGAGACGTTCAAGCGGCAGCGGACGTGGTCCCAGGTTTCGGGAGTGATGCCGACGTCCGGGTCCATCTCCAGGATCCCCTCGTCCCGGAGGAGCAGGTACCACGCCAGGCGGAGGTGGGGGGAGGGCGGAAAGTTCTCGCCCGCCGAGAGCTCTTCGTCCAGCTTCGGGAGGGATACCCAGCTCCGGGACCGCTGGTGGAGCTGGGTGACGCGGATGACGCAGTCCCGGAGCTCCAGCACGGAGCTCACCAGGGGGACATCGCTCTGGAGCCGGCAGCCGGTGGTGAAGTGCTCCCGCTGCGGGTTGGGATAGCTCTCGGTGACCAGGGCGCCGAGGTTCTGGAGACCCTGTAGCACGGCCTGGAGCTCCTCCCGGCCCAGGCTCTCCAGCGAGCGCCGGAGCGCGCTCATCGCCATCCACGGCTTCCGCTGCCGCTTGAGGAAGTGGTCCACCGCCAGGATGGCCCGCTCCGCGGCGAGCCGGGTGCCCTCGCCGGCATCCACGGACATGGCGCGCGAGAACGGATGCTCGTCGTTCAGGCGGAGCGCCGTGACCGGGTAATCCGGGTTGACGAGGTTCGGCTCCTTGGTCATCCGAATCGCCCCATCCGCGATCAGGAAGTTCAGCCACTCGTCGATGCCGGCCTCGTCCAGCCGGTACGGCGGGCCGCCGAGCCACTGCTCCCGGAGCAAGACGTTGCGCAGCAGCTTGAAGCTGACCCAGGGGATCTTCTGGAGCATCTGCTGCAGCAGCCGCAGGGAGCGGTCCGGGACATCGAGCGCCAGGCGCACCAGCGGCTGCTCGGCGTTGGGGCGGCAGACCGTCACCCGCAGCGACGGGTCCGCGCGGTGGATATCCTGATCCACCAGCAGCAGGCCCTCCGCCTTGGCCCGGTTGAGCCACATCATGGCGTTCGCGGGGGTGGGCCCGAATTCGTCCAGCTCGGCCAGGCGCGCAGCGAGCTTGCGGAACGCCACTTTGCTCCACCCGTTCCGGCGGAGCATGCTCTCCGTGTAATAGACCAGCCGCATCCAGGAGCAGAGGCGGGCGCTGGTGACGCTCCCATAGCCGTGCGGCAGCTCGCGCGCCGGCTCGGGCATTTGAAAGCCGTCCAGGTCCAGCGCCGGGGAGGGCGCCGCCGGACGCACCTCGAGCAGGGGCCGGAAGCGGGGGAGCGGGCTCGGCGCCTGCAGCGGCAGCTCCGTGTGGCCGTCCGCCTCCGCCAGGACGTCCGCGGGGAGGGCGTGGAGGTCCGGCGGCCAGAGCAGAACTCGGATGCCGCGCGCGTGGGCCCGCATCAGCAACTGCGGCAGCCACGCCGCGTCGGAGACGAGGATCCAGGTCCCGGGAGCGGTTGGGTCGTCCAGCAGCGACCAGAGGTCCGCCTGCAGCTCCTCGGCGCTGTCCCGCTCTTCCTGCCCGCCCCACTCTTGCGGCCCTTCACGCGCTTCACGCCCTTCCGGACCCCGGAACCGGAGCTCCCGGAGCTCCGCCGGGGGAGCGGTTCCGGCCACTTCCACAGAGGCGCGGCCGTCCCCGGGGCCGTAGATCCGCGCCGTGATGACGGATCCCACCAGCGAGGCGTGGTGCAGCAGGGAGCTCCGGGCCGCTTCGATGCCGCCGGCCGCGGCGGCGCGGCTGCTTCGGGCCACGGCCCGCCAGTCGACGAAGAGCCCCACCGTCCGCGCCGTGGAGAGGTGCAGCGCGTCTTCCACGGTGCGGGTGGGCACCGTGAAGCCGTGCTGCGGGGCCGCGCCGGGAAGCCCTACCTGGACCCGTCTCCCCATCCCCTCCAGGAGCGGGACGAGGGGCTGCGCGCGGGCCGCGGACATCAGCAGGAGCGCGTGATCCAGATCCGGGTGCTGGC
>CAYQDT010000578.1:0-3671 GCA_964416225.1 uncultured bacterium | reverse complement strand
CCTGGGAGCGGCAGGCCGAACCGGCTGGAGGCCCGCTGTTGACGGCCGTCCGCGGTCTGGCGCTGCTCGGCTCCACGCACGTCATCGCGGCCTCCGCCACCGGCCTGCGGGTCGGGACGCCCGGCGGCGGCTGGAGGGCTATCGGCCCGCGCGATGGCCTACCCGTTTCCGACCTCGCCTGCGCAGCGGTCGGCCCGGACGGGGCCGTGTGGCTCGGGTCAGCGGCCGGCGTCGTTCGCTGGCGGGACGGCGAGTGGCGCTACTTCGCCGGGCCCCGCTGGCTGCCGGACGACCGAGTCCGCTGCGTGGCTCCCGCCGAGGATGGCTCGATCTGGGTGGGGACGGCGCGCGGGCCGGCCCACCTGCGCCTGGAGAGCCTGACGCTGGCGGAGAAAGCCGGCCGCTACCAGCGTGACCTGGAGGCCCGCCCCCGCCGGTTCGGCTACGTGACGGTGATGCACCTTTCGGCGCCCGGCCGCCGGACCGGGTCGCTTCAGGAGATCAGCGATAACGACGGTCTCTGGACCGCGATGTACGTCGGATCGCAGTGCTTGCGCTACGCGGTCACCCATTCACCGGCGGCACGGGCGCAGGCCCGGCGATCGATGGAGGCGATCCTCCGCCTGGAGCGGATCACGGGCATCTCCGGGTTCCCGGCCCGGGCCATCAGCAGCGAGCGAGAGCCGGGGTTCGCCACCCGCTCCGAGGGTGAGTGGAACCGCTCCGCCGTGGAGCCGGGCTGGTGGTGGAAGGGCGACACCTCGTCCGACGAGATCGACGGCCACTACTTCGCGTTCCTCCTCTACCACGATCTGGCGGCGACACCCGCCGAGAAGGCGCAGGTCCGGGAGACATGCCGGCGCGTGACGGACCATCTCCTGGACCACGGATTGTACCTGGTCGGCGCGGGCGGCAGGCGGACGAAGTGGGGGGTGTGGGCGCCGGAGCGGCTCAATGACGACCCGGAATGGGCCGAGGAGCGGGGACTCAACTCACTCGAGATCCTCTCGCACCTGAAGGTGGCCATTCACCTGGTGGGCGATCGCCGCCTTCAGCGTGCCTATGACGAGCTGATCCGGCAGCACGGGTACGCCCTGAACACGCTGGGCGTGAAGCGGCTGCCGCCGGACGGTGAGGTCAACCACTCCGACGACGAGCTGGCCTTCCTCGCGTTCTACCCGCTGCTGCGGCTGGAGCGGGATCCGGCGCTGGTCGCGCTGTACCGCGCCGGGCTGCGGCGCACCTGGGAGGCCGTTCGGACGGAGGAGTGCCCCCTCTGGAACTTCATCTACGGAGCCTGCACCGGAGCGCCGTGCGACACCGCGGCCGGAGTGCGCGCGCTGGAGCAGATCCCGCTGGACCTCATCCGCTGGCCCGTGCGGAACTCTCTCCGCGAAGACCTCCGCCGCGACCCGATGCCGGACCGGTTCGGCGAGCAGCAGCTCCTGCGTCCGCTGGCCTGGACCGAGCGCCCGCTCCACAAGTGGAACGGCAACCCATTCGCCATCGATGGCGGTGACGCCCGCGCGGAGGAAGACCCCACCTTCTGGCTGCTGCCGTACTGGCTCGGCCGCTACCACCGGCTGATCGAATGAGCGGCCGCGCGCGAGCCTGGCTTCGCGGGGTGTCCGCCGGGGTACTGGCCGCCGCGGCAGTAGCGGGCTGCCGGCACGCCGCCAGTGGCCGAGTGGTACTGCGCCTCGCCGTACCGAACGTGGGCGAGCGGATGCGCCGTCCCTTCCGCGAAGCCCTCGCCCGCTTCGAAGCCGCGCATCCGGGCGTGCGAGTGCAGCTTCTGGAGATGAGCGACGAGATCTACCAGCAGATGGGCCTCGCCACGCTCTTTACGGGCGGGACGCCGCCGGACGTTTATTTCCAGTGGGGCGGCTTCGGCGTGCGGCGGTACGCGGCAGCCGGCTATGCCCTGGACCTCACCCCGCGGCTCGACGCCGCCGAGCGGGATCGCTACTATCCCGGCTGCTGGCGGTCCTGCAGCGGGGCGGACGGACGCCTCTATCTCTGGCCTGATTCCGCCTCGATCAGCACCCTTTTCTGGTACCGGCGCGGCGACCTGCGGCGGCTCGGCCTGCGGGCGCCGGAGAGCTGGGACGCGCTGCTGCGGTGCGGTGAGCGCTTTCGCGCTGCGGGGATGATTCCCATCGCCGTCGGCAACCGGGAGCTCTGGCCGGGGGGTAATCTGGGAGCCTATCTCGCCGCCCAGTACGCGGGCGTGGCGGCCTACAACGATATTCTGGGACTGCGCCCCGGCCGGCGGCTGGACGACCCGCGTTTCGTCGCGGCGCTGGGCCGGCTCGCGGAGCTCCGGGAGCGAGGCTTCCTGAACCGCGGCGTGAACGGCACCGGCACGGATGATGCGCGCTCGCTGTTCACCCAGGGCAGGGCGGCCCTGCACCCGATTGGTGATTGGCTGGTGACGGATGCCCCCGAGGCGGAGGTGCGGGACCTCGACTCGTTTCGGCTCCCGCACTGTCCGGGCCAGGCCGGGAAGGACGGCACCCTGCTGGGCCTCACCACCGGCTATATGGTCAACCGCCGCACGCCGCACGCGGAGCTGGGAGCGGCGCTGCTGCGGTTTATCACGCGGGATGAGGTACAGCGGGAGTGGACGAAGTACGGCCACCTCAGCGCCGTCCGTGGGGCGGCGCCCGGACCGTCCGCACCGGCGGGAATGCGGCGTCTGGCGTGGTTCCTCACCTCCGCACCGGAGTCCGCCGTCGCGCCGGACGTGGGATTCGATCCGGAGGTGAGCGATGCCTTTATGGACGCGGTCAGCCGCGTCCTCGCCGGCCGCGCCGCCCCCGGCGACGCGCTCGCGGGAGCGGAGCGGCAGGTTGCCGCGCTCCGCCGGTGACGGGAGCCGGCCTTCACTCGAGGGCCAGTCACCGGCGGAATGTGCGCTCCCGAGCCCGCGAGGTCGCGGCCGGGGCTCCCCGCGCTGCGCGGCTGCGCTGTCGGACGTGCGTATCCAGAGCGACACCATGCCACTGAAGCAGCCTCAACAGTGCCTGAACCCGGCTCCCATCGTGGCTTCCCGACGCGGGAAGCGGCGTGACGGCACGGTTCTGCTGATGCTTCCGGCGCTGGTGCTGTACCTGCTCTTTGTCGTGGGGCCGCTGCTCGCGGCGGGCGCGCTGTCATTCTTCGCCTGGGACGGAGTGGGGGCGGCGCACTTCGTCGGCGCGGCGAACTACGCTCGGGCACTGCTCGCGGACCCCATTTTCGCCCGCTCGTTCGTGAACAATGCCTGCTACGTGCTGATCACCCTCGGGGTGGAAGTCGGTTTCGGGCTGCTCTTCGCGGCGGCGGTACAGGCGCGGCTCCCCCTGGCGCCGTTCTGGCGGGCGCTCTTCTTCAGCCCGATGGTCCTGCCCATGGTGGTCGTGGGCCTGCTCTGGAGCTTCGTCCTGAATCCTGAGGCCGGGCTGCTCAACGCTGCCCTGCGGAGCGCAGGCCTCCGTTCGCTGGAGCGCGCCTGGCTGGGGGAGGAGGGAACGGCGCTGCTCGCGGTCTCCCTCGTGTCCGGCTGGCGGTACGCCGGCTTCTACATGGCCCTTTTCGCGGCCGGGCTGCGGCGGATCCCCGCGGAGGTGCTGGACGCGGGGCGTCTGGACGGAGCCGGCGAGACGCTCCTTTTCCGTTACGTGACGCTG
>CAYQDT010000577.1:0-3675 GCA_964416225.1 uncultured bacterium | reverse complement strand
AAGAACAAGGTCGCGCCGCCGTTCAAGCAGGCGGAGTTCGACGTGATGTTCGGCCGCGGCATCTCCAAGAGCGGCGGGATTCTGGATCTGGGGGTGGAGGGGAGCTTCATCACCAAGACCGGAACCTGGTTCACCTATGGTGATACCCGCCTGGGCCAGGGCCGGGAGAACGCCAAGAACTTCCTGGAAGAGAATCCGGCAATGATGGCGGAGATCGAAGGCAAGATCCGCCAGGCCGCCGCGGAAGAGATGGCGGCGCTCTTCGGCTCCGCGGGCGCAACGGTTGGGGCCAACCACGTGGAGAACAGCGCGGCGCCGGCGGCCGTCGCCGGAAACGGCAAGGCGGCGCTCTTCGACGAATAGTCGAGGCGGCCGGCTGCGACCTCGCTCAGGGGGTGGTCCGGACGGACCACCCCCTGCCTCATGCAGGCGCTCCGTCCAGTTCCGCTCAGACCTCCACCCACTCTGCCAGATCCGCGCGCGGCCGCGCCGTTTCCTGGCGATGCCGGGCATAGGGGTGGGCCAGCGCCGACTCCACCGAGACTTCCGGAAGCAGCTCCGCGCCCAGATCATCCCGAACGAAGAAGGCATTGAACCCGTACCGGTTCGCCCCGACGAACCGGTAGCCTTTTTCCCGACCCAGCTTCACCATCGCCGCCAGCGACGCGCCATGGTAATCCGGCGCTCGCCCTCCTCTCTCGAAGGGGTCATAGCGAACCGTCACTGCCCGGTCCGGCTCCCACATGTTGTTGAACTCGATGACCACGACGCGGGGCCTTGGCGAGCGAAGCGCCTTCCAGATCCAGTAATCGTTTCCGTCGATATCGATGGACAGGAGGTCGACATCCCGGTCGAATCCGTGCTCCGCCAGGAGACCCTCCACGTTTTCCACGGTGACGTGAGCCTGGGCGAGAGTGGGCGGATGGATCCACGTCTCCGCCCGCCGGCCATACATCCGGCGTCCGCGGTCGATCTGAACCGGGTCCCCGTCGATCATCAGTGCGGACCAGCCATGGTGGACGACCAGGTTGCCGGTGTTGCACTCCAGGCCGTCGCCCGCGCCGATCTCCACCACGCGCAGCGACTCCGTCCCCAGCAGCCCGAAGAGGTACAGCAGAATCCCGTCTTCGATCGTCTGAGAAAAGGCGCGGAACCCAACCTCGTCCAACCGCGGAAGGGGCGCCCCGCTCCGCGCCAGTTCCCGGTAGCGGAGCGTCAGCAAGATCTGGGTGCCTTTGTCGACGGCCGTCAGGTCGCCAAGGCGGTAGCCGAAATGCGCCAGTCCGAGGCCCAATACCGCGCTGGCTCCCCGCCCAATCGTCTGTTTGATCTTCTCTCGCATAGAGCCTCAGCGCGGCCGGACCGCCGGCCAAACTCCGGAAATCTAACCCGATACCCGCCATCCCGCTCGGGTCAGCGGGGCGGGCGGCCGAGCGGGGCGCCGCCCCTTCCCCATGCTCTGGGCCGAAGCGGACGGCCCGGCGGCCCCGCCGGCACGGGCGCCCCGCTCAGCTCTCGCGCTCATACACGGAGCGATACTGGGCGTACCGCTCCCGCACGTCCCGCAGCGTATTGATGTCCGCCGGCCCCTTGTCCGGACGCAGCCGGAGGATCCTCGGAAACCGGAGCGCAAACCCGCTCTTGTGGCGCGGGCTCTCCTGGATCGCCTCGAAGGCTACCTCAATCACCAATTCCGGTTTCACCAGCCGGAAGCGGCCGTAGCTCGCCACCGTGTTCGCCTGGAAGTACTCCGTGAGCTCCAGAATCTCTGCGTCGGTCAGCCCGGAATACGCCTTGCCGATGTTCACCAGCTCATTCGTTTCCTCATCCCGCACCGCGAAGGTATAGTCGGAAAGCACCTCTCTCCGCCGGCCGTGCCCGAACTCCACGCCGGTGACCACCACGTCCAGTGGATCGAGCGCTTTCTTGAACTTCAGCCAGCTCATCCCCCTCCGGCCCGGCGTGTAGGGGCTGGACGGGTCCTTGATCATCAGCCCTTCGTTGGCACGGGACCGGGCAATCGTCCACTCCTCATCCAGCAGCGTGGGCGGGCGGATGCGGAGCGGCGTCGCATAGAGAGGGGCAAGCTGCGGGAGCCCTTCCAGCCGCGCCCGCCGCTCGCGGAACGGATGCTCCAGCAGCGGCTCACCGTCCTGATAGAGCAGGTCGAACATGAAATACCCCACCGGGACGGCCCTGAGGACCGTCTCGTTCAGGTCCTTCCGGCCCAGCCGCTTTTGCAGGTCGAAAAACGGCAGCGCCGTGCCCGCCCGGTGTGCCATGAGCTCTCCGTCCAGGATCAACGTGCCCGGCAGCATCCGCAGCGCCTCCACCACCTCCGGAAACTGTCCCGTCACCTCCTTGAGATCGCGCGAGAAGAGCGCCACCCGGTCCGGCGAGACATGCGCCTGCGCCCGGATCCCGTCCAGCTTGTCCTCGATCCACAGCTCCTCGCCTACTCGGGCCGCGATCCCATCCGCCGTGCTTTCTGCCGTCGCGAGCATTGGCTTGAGCGGCGTGAAGAGCGTCACCTGCAGACTCTCGATCCCTCCGTGGCGCGCCGCAACGGCCACCCGACCCAGGTCGCCCACGAGCTGATGTGCCTTCCGGACCTCCGCCGCCTTCAGCCCGAACGCCGCCGCGATTGCATCCTCGACAAGGCCTTCCTTCAGCCCGATGCGCAGATCGCCCGTCAGGATCTTCGCGGCGTACCGCGCCTCATCCGCATCCAGATCCCGCAGCAGCTCGGTGACGGCCAGAGCCTTCGCCGTGCCCGCCGGCACGTCGGCCACCGCGCTCACCCGGCGGGAAAAGTGCGCCAGCGACCAGTCTCGCGTCCCCGGGCGGCCCGCCAGCAGCACCCCGATCGTATCTCCCACGTCGCTCCACCGAAGGTACTCCGCATGCCACTCCTCCAGCGCGGCGCCCGACACCGCCAGCGCGCCCGCCTGAAGCTGCGCGAAGCCCGCCTGAACAACCCGCCCGCTGTTCCGGGGAAAGGCCGCTCCGGTGAAGTAGATGCAGGCCCACGGTAGATCCGCGTCATCCAGCTCTCGGAAAAATTCCGCCAGGAGACGGGTCTTCTCCAGCTTCCCCCGCGCCTCGCGGATCTGGTCCGCCACCTGCGTGAACTGATGAAAGCTCCCCGGCATGAATTGCTTGACCTCTGGGGTGACGCTTGCTCTCCACCCCGGCGCAGAATGGCCCCGCTCCAACCTCGTTCCCTGCGGCGAAAGCGGAGCCGGCCGCATACCATTCGGCGGGCGCTGACCCGCCGGAACACACTTACCCCTCCGGCTCCGACGGCGAACCCGCAGACCCTCCCCCGCGTCTCTCGCCGCGCCATGGGGGCGGCGCTGCGCTCATGGCCGAGATCTCGTGGAGACGGGCTTGACCCGGGAAACAGGCCGGCGTATAATCCCCCTCGCCCCGGAAACGGGGCCGGGGAGCCGATGCGGAAGATCTAGGATTTTCTGGTTTCGAAGCCGCGAAATGGGGCTATAGAGAGTCCCGTTGACAATGAGATAAGCTCCGGATAAGATATCGAGGTCGCCGGAAAGAGACACAGCCAGCGCGCCGTGTCATCGCCCGGAGACCCGCCGACCTTCCAAGAAGCCGCCGAAAACGGCGGCTTGACAGGGAGCAGCGGTGCAGATAAGATACCGGAGCCGCGAG
>CAYQDT010000576.1:0-3683 GCA_964416225.1 uncultured bacterium | reverse complement strand
GAAACCGCGCGGTTCCTTCAATGCGGTGCAGCCGCCCTACGTGGAGCCCGGTAAGACGCTGACGATCCAGTTCTATGGTCAGGACCTCTCCGGCAGTGAGGTGCGGTTCGAAAACCCGGCCATCCAGGCGCGCGTGCTCAGGACCGCGGCGTACGCAGGGAAAACGGACGCAGAAAAGCAGCGCGGGAATACGGTCGTGGAGGTTGAGGTCACGCTGCCGGCCGACCTCAAGCCGGGGAGCTATCCTTGCCGCCTGGTGGGCGAGGCCGGCAGCGTCACCGGAAGCGTGACCGTGGACGTGCCGGCGCCGGAGATCCAGGAGGTGGAGCCGAACGACAGCCTGGATAAGCCGCAGGTCCTCCCGCCGGGCAATCTGAACGTGCTCGGCACCCTGAACCATGAAGGGGTGGATGTCTTTCAGATCCAGGGTAAGGCCGGGGAGACCTGGCGCTTTGAGATCTGGAGCCAGCGGCTGACGCCGCCGGCCACTCTGGATCCCGTGATCCGGCTGCGGGACGCCCACCGCACGCCGCTCAAGCTTGCGGTTTCACATGGCAAGGACTGCTCCATTCAGTACACCCTGCCGGCCGACGGCCCGTATCTGATCGAGCTGTTCGATGCTGAAAATAGGGCCGACGATAAGTTCAAGTACCGGCTCGCCATTCGCAAGCTCTGATTACGCCTCGTGCCGCCCGGCGCCGCGGGCGGATGCCGCCGGATCGCGCCGGATCCAGGGCGGGCGAAGCGACGAGACCATCCCGGGCAGCGGGACCCTTTCTGCGGTATCTAAGTGCTTTCTACGAAATCTTTCTGCGGAATAATGAAAACACTACGGGACCCGGGCGGGCGCACGCTGAATGAGCGATCCCCCGCGCGTGTTTCGCCTGCCCGTGCCCCGCGCTGCCCATGTCCCGTATTCGCCTCCTGATTGCTGAAGACGAGACGATGACGCGCCGTCTTCTGGAACGGCGTCTCTCCCACGAGACGGACCTGGAGGTAGTCGGCCAGGCGGAGAATGGGCGCACGGCGGTGGACCTGGCGCTCCAGTTGAAGCCGGACGTCGTGGTGACGGACCTCAGCATGCCGCAGGCCAACGGGATCGAGGTGATCGAGAAGGTCTCGGCCCGGCTCCCGGCCACGCGGGTGATTCTGCTCACCGCGCATGATGAGCTTGCGTCTCTGGGCCGCAGCTCGGGCGCGTTCGAATGCCTGAGTAAGCAGTGTACGCCGGAGGAGCTGGTCGCCTCCATCCGGCGCGCCTTCCGAAGCATCCGGGACGCCCCGGCGGACCCATCATCCGGCGCGGCGGGACATGATACCGCGATCGAGCGCCTCTCGCTCCGGGCCGGCCTCACCCAGCGGGAAAAGGCGGTTCTGCGGAAGGCCGTCGAGACCGAGCTCACCGTCCACCAGATCGCGACCACGCTCTCCGGCGAGCTGCAGGAAAGCGTCACCCATTCCGCGGTGAAGCACGGCTTGGAGCGAGTGATGGTCAAGCTCGGGGTGGAGCCCCGGACCCGCGCCGCGCTGGTCAAGCACGTCCTGGAGTTCGGCCGGGTGAACAGCACCGCCGGATCCTGACGTCCCCCTTCGCGCTGCGAAAGCCAGGCCGCGGCCGGCACGGCCCTGCTCAGGACCACCTCCGCGGGCGCACGGCCCCTGCCCCGGACTGACGGTGCCCGCGGGCTGCCACCGCCCACCGAACAGCTGGCGGCAGAGCCGCTATGCAAGCAGCATCTCGGCGCGGCCGGTGCGGCGGAGGCGGTTGAGCGCGCGGTGCTGGATCTGGCGGATCACGTCGCAGGAGGTATTCAGCCGGGCCGCGAGCTCCGGTACCGGGACGGTAGCGCCGCGGAGACCGAAGCGGCCCTCGAGAACCGTCCGATCCCGCTCGGACAGCGTGCTCAGCAGCCGGTCCAGGTCGGTCGCTCGCTCCGCTTCCATGAGCCTCCGCTCCGGGTTGGGCGTCCCCTCGTCTTCGATCTCGAGCGAGCTCTCCCCCTCCTCTCGCCGGGCCATGCCTTCCAGGGAGACGGCGTCTTCGGGGCAGGCGAGGGCGCTCTGGACCCGCTTCACCGTCACGCAGCAGGTCTCGGCCAGCTCCTCGTGGCTCGGCGAGCGGCCGAGCTCCGCGCTGAGACGGTCGGCCGCCGAGCGGGCTTTTCGGGCATCCCGGTGCAGCCCCGTCGGCACCTGAATCACCCGGCTCTGCTGATACAGGCTTCGGAGCACCCGCTTCTTCACCCAGAACGCGGCGTACGTGTTGAACCGGAAGCCCTTTTCCGGATCGAAGCGATCCAGCGCTTCGCAGAGGCCGATCATGCCTTCCTGTACCAGGTCATCCCGCTCCACCCGCGGGCTTCGGTAGTTCCGCACCAGCGCCGTCACGAGTGGGACCGCCGCTTCGATGAGCACGCGCCGCGCGTTCCGGTCGCCGGCACGGGCCAGCCGTGCCAGGCGCCGCTCTTCGCCCGCAGTCAGCTCCTCAGGACCCGCGGTGCGGTCCCACGAGCGGCCGTGCCCGGCCGCGAAGAGCGCGGCGGGGTGGGTCGGGTCCAGGTCGGGCTGTGGGTTGAAACTCATCGTCGTACTCGGGCGAACAGGCTGAAGCCGGGGATCCGGGTTGTCCTGAAACCATTCTCCTTCCGGAACGGGGGCGTCACAACGGGCGTACGGCCCGTCCGTCCCTTAGGATGGGGGCCTTTCGGCCCTTTTCGGCTCTCTTACGCGGGGATGCGGCGGTGCAGGCGTGCCGGCGCGTGGCGGCGTGGTGCTGGGGATCGGCGCGGCCGGCAAGCCCGCCGGGACGCTAAGCGGAGGTGCAGGGCCGGCAGGCGGGTCAGATCCGGATCTCGACCGGCCGGCCCGCGCGGGAGCTCTCGATGGCGCCGAGGACCATTGCGAGGCTCTTGATGTTGTCCGTGCAGATGGTTTCCGGCGTGCCGCCGTCTCGCACGCAGCGAATGAACTCGCGGATCAGCCCCTCGTGGCCGCCAACTTTCCCGCCTGGATCATGCGCGGGGACCTCCACCTCGCGCAGTTCAGACCGGAAGCCGCCGCGTGCGGATACCACCTGCGCCTGCATTCCCTCGGCGCCGTCCCAGGTGAGGCTGCCCGCGGTTCCGATCATCCGCCAATCGCACTCCCAGCTCGTGTTGAGCCCCTCGGCGCACCAGCTTCCGCGGTAGGTGTAGACCAGTCCTCCGGTCATCTCGAAGATCGCCACCGCGGACGCGTCGTGGTCGTACCAGGAGCCCGGCGGGTTCCACTCCTTACAGTAGACGGAGACGGGATCCGCGCCGGAGAGGAAGCGGGCCTGGTCGAAGGTGTGGATGGCCATGTCCAGCAGAAGCACGTGCCGCATCCGGTCCCGGAAGCCACCGAAGTGGGCGCCGAGGTAGAAGTCGCTGTTGAGCGTGGTGAGCGGGCCGAGGGCTCCCGCCTCAATGAAGGCCCGGAGGCGGCGGATTCGCGCGTCGTACCGGCGATTCTGGATGACGGCATAAATCTTGCCCATCTGCTGTGCCGCGGCAACCACCTCCCGGGCATGCTCCAGGCTGTCCGCCAGCGGCTTCTCGCCCAGCACGTGGCAGCCGTGCGCCAGCGCCGCCAGGGTGATGGAGCGGTGCGCCTCCGGTATGGTGCAGTCGAATACCGCGTCCGGAGCGGTGTCGCGCAGGATC
>CAYQDT010000575.1:0-3684 GCA_964416225.1 uncultured bacterium | reverse complement strand
CGGCGCTTCTCCTGCCGCTCCGCGGCCGCCTCCCGGCGCGCCAGCTCCTCGACCGCCAGCTCCCGCACCCGCTTGGCCGCCGTCCCCAGCCCGCCCAGCTGATCGGCGAGCCGGGAGAAGTCGATCATCAGCTCCGCCCGCGGCGCCTCCGCGTTCAGCGGGTGGCGGTTTTGCGGGACCCCCGCTCCGTCGAGCGCCCAGTCCTCCAGGTGCCCCACCAGATCCCGCCGCCCCTCCGCGGTCACCAGCGCGCTCCCGTGCCACTGCCGCGGGGTCGTCCCTACCACCCGCTCCAGTCGCTCCCGCGCCACCTTCCGCAAGGCCCGGTCGATCCGGGTGAGCCGCTGCTCCGCCCGTCTTCAGCGGATTTTTCTCGGCACCCGGCGCACCGGGCCGCTATACCGCTGCGGGAAAGCGGTCCCCCGGCGGGGATCCGGCGCGCCGTCCTTCCGTTGGGGAGCGGTATCCGGTGGCGGATGGTCAGCGGACGGTCTCAGGACCCTGCCTGCGGCGGAACGGGCGGACAGCCCCGCTCGGCGCTGGCACCGGTCTCGGTCTCCCACTGGTGGAGCACGCGGGCGCAGACGTTCGGATCCGGGACGGCCGCGATCAGGACCCGGTCGGCCGCGTCGGCCGCGAGGAGGGGGGTGGCGTCCTCGAGCTGCGGGATCAGCACCACGGCCAGCACTTCCGTCGTGCCGTAACGCAGCACGGTTTCCAGCCGGCTCTGGTCCAGACTCAGGGTCGGCAGCAGCGCGACCACTCCGGTGTGGCGCCGGAGCCAGCCGAGCTCCGCGCCCGCGGCTTCCGGGTCCCCCGCGGCTTCCGGGCTGCCCGCGGTGGCCTCGTCCCCCGTCGGCAGGGCGATGAGGGCGAGGTCGCAGGACGGAAGCCGCTCCTGGAAGCGGGGGTCGGTGCTCGGGCCGACGAACAGGGTGTGCAGCCCGGCCCGCCACCAGTCCCCGGCCACGACGGCGTGGAAGTCCGGACCCGGTGCCTGGTCATCCGCTGCGGAAGGCACCGCGGGCGGCTCCCGGACCGGCGTCGTCGTCCGGGACTCCTCGTTCAGGTGCAGGACGTAGGTCCTGCCCCCTCGCTCGACCTGCCGGGCCATCTGGCGGTTTCCGCCGGATACCTCCCGCCGGAGCCGGCCGACGAGCTCATGGTGGACGCCGCAGCGCCGGGCGAGCTCCCGGTCACTCCAGGCGGCCCACTCGGGATCCGCGAGCAGGGCAAGCACGCACCGGCGCTTGTCCGCATGGGTGCGGCGCAGTCCGTGACTGCTGTTGGCTCCGGCGGCATGGAGCATGGCGTCCAGCAAGTTCCGCAGGCTGTGCGCCGGTCCCGCCAGGTGCCGGGCCGGATTTCGGCGGAGAGCGTGGCGAGGCCGGCCTTCCGGGCGGCCGCGAGCCGGTGGAAGCCGTCGGCCAGCCGGTAGCGCTCACCATCGTGAAAGACCACGATCGGCGGAAAGATCGCGCCGTCGCGCATCGCCACGGCGTATTCGCTGATAACGGCGGGATCCAGGGCGGTGCGGAGCTGGAGCGTCGGATCGAGTTCCAGCTCCGTGCAGGGAAGGTGCGTGTGGGGGAGCGACGCGTGGGAGAATGGTCTGGCGAGGTCGGACATGGGGCTTGTCGGGGAGGAGGGTGGAAAGGGAGGAGGGTGGAGAGGGGAGGGGTCGGGACCCGATCAGCCGGTGAGGGCTGCGGTGGCGCTCTGTCCGGCGTCGGTGAGCCGGGGAAGCGGCGGGCGGCACCCGCGTGCGCCGCCGAACGCGTGCGACCAGCGGAACGCGAACCGCGGGTGGATCGCGTCGGGAGCGCCGAGGCGTCGAGGATGGGGCGGGGAAGCTCGCGACCGAGGGTCGCGCCCGGTGCCGGGTGTCGCCAGCGGTTCAAGCGCGTCCCGATGTCGCTGCGAGTGGAGGGCCGGCGCGGGGCGCAGGGTCCGCGCGAAGCGTGCGCCAGACGGCCGGCACTGCAGTTCAGCCAGGGCATGTTACCCGTTCGGTATAGCGGGCCCGTTCGGTACAGCGGGTCGAGCGATGCCGCTCCGGTACGGCGTGGATCGCGGGGCTCGTCGCCGCGAGAGGGGATCAGGCCCCGGGATGGGTGCGGGCAGTGACGGCCTGCCCGTCAGCGCCGGGGGTCCTCATCGAGAGGAGTGTACCGCGGTGCCCTTCCGGACACCTCCGTTGCACCTTGCGTCCGCCGAGGCGCTCCCGGCGGTGCTCTCCGCTCCGAGTTCTGCCCCTCCTACGGCGGGGAGCGCCTGCCGCACCCGGGGGACCTGGGGGCGTTACCGCGGTACCCGTCCTGCGGGCACTGCGAGACGCTGCTGGCGTCTCCCGGTCCGGGAGTTCCCGCGCCGAGAGGGCGAAGGCCTCGCCCGCCAGGTAGGGGCACCCGGATCCAGACCTCAGGAGAGGTGGCGGAGTATCTCGTGGGCGCCGTGCAGGTCCAGGCCGCTACGGGCAAACCCCTCCGCGAGCAGGGCGGGTGACAGAAACCCGTCGTACTTCTCCCGAGCGAGCAGGGGGAACCGTGCCGCCAGCGCCTCTGGGGAAGGGAGCCCGCTGGTGCAGAGTGCCCGAAACCCTTCCCGTATTTCTTGAGGCGAGGCTCGCTCAAAGCTCAGCGCCACGCTCTCATCACGCACGGTGAGATTCAGGTAAAACTTCGCCAGGCCCAGAAGCGTGCGCTGAATCCGGCACCCGCTCCAGGTGAACCAGAGGGTGGTCTCGCCCTCGACGAAGAAGGGCTCCTCGGCCAATCGCACTCGACAGGCCACCTCACGGGCGTTTGTGAGCATCTGGCGAGCGACGGGATCGAGATAACCGGGCACCTCCGACCCGAGGAGTACCTCGCGCATCGTTTGCCGGACCATCGGGTGAAGATCCGCGCCGGCGGCGCCGGAGAAGTGGGGCGCGCGGCCGCCCCGGGCCGGCTCGACCACGATTTCCCACCGCTCGGCGGTCATTTCGACGATCTTCCAGCGGCGTCCGGCGAGGATGAGGAAGCCCACCGCCGCGAGAGTGGTGGGGGCGGAAATCGTCCCGATCGTCCGCCCGGCACAGACGACCCGCCACTCCTGCTCGGTCAGGAAGGCGGAATAGAAGTCGAAGCGCCGCACCAGGCGCTCCCCGTGCAGACCCAGGATGAGATCGCCCTCGGGAGTCTGCTCCAGCAGATCCGCCGCCCCCATGCAGCGCAGTACCGCCGCGAAGGTGCCTTCCGTGATGGTGGGAAATCCCCCTTCCGTCACCAGCATCGCGAACGCTCTGGCCGCACTCGCGCCGCCATGCTGCGCCACCACGCTCAAGATCTGCTGGACCAACGTCGAGAGGTGCCAGCACTCGGCATCCGGCGGCTCACACCACCGGGAAAAAACCAGTTCGGTCATGGCAATCGCCTGCAGGAGCTGGGGGTGGAGACGATCGAGCAGCGGCGCACCGCTCTCCGGCTCATTTTCCTCGACGTACAGGCGCAGCACGGAGACCTCTCCTTCGCGTCGTCCGCTTCGTCCGAGGCGCTGCGCGAGGGAGCTGACGGACCACGGGGCACCGATCTGGCCCACCTCGCTTACCTTCCCGACATCGATTCCCAGTTCGAGCGTACTCGAACAGAAGGTGGCGGTGGGCACGTCCGAGCGGAGTGCCTGTTCCGTGTCTTCCCGCTCCCC
>CAYQDT010000574.1:0-3695 GCA_964416225.1 uncultured bacterium | reverse complement strand
CAGTGCGTGGTAGATGCTGGCCGTCACCTCCTGGGGAGTGACGGGCCGGTCCTTCGGATAGCCGCCGATCTCGTCGCTGGCGCCGATCACCTGGCCGCCGCGCACCCCGCCGCCGGCGAAAAACATCGTCCAGCACTGCGGCCAGTGGTCCCGCCCGCCCGCGGGGTTCACCTTGGGCGTGCGGCCGAACTCACCCGTGCATACGACGAGCGTGTTGTCGAGCATTCCGCGCTGCTGCAAATCCTCCAGGAGGCTGCTGTAGCCGTGGTCAAACCAGGGACCCACGATCTCCTGGTACGCCTGAATGGGGGTAAACGGCCGGGAGCCGTGGATATCCCAGGTGATCTCGTTGAAGACCGTCTCGAACATGTTGATCGTCACGAACCGCACGCCCCGCTCCAGCATCCGCCGCGCGAGCAGGCAGCTCTGCCCGAACTTGTTCATGCCGTACTTCTGGCGCAGCGCCTCCGGCTCCGCCCGGATGTCGAACGCCTCGCGCGCTTCCCGGGAAGACATGAGCGTGTACGCCTGGTTGAAATCCTGGTCGAGCAGCTTGGCCCGCTCGCTCGATTCGAACGCCCGGATCCCCGCGTCCACGGCGTCCCGCAGCGCCTGCCGCCGCTCCTGGCGCACCGCGGTGATGTAGTCGGGCGGGAGGAGATCCGCCACCTTGAACTCCTTGCGGCTGGGATCGGCGTCCAGCACCAGCGGATCGTACTGCTTGCCCAGGTAGCCAGCGCTCTGCCCGTGCGGCATATTGCCGCCCGTGGGGCCCATGGGCGTCGGCAGCACCACGTGCGCGGGCGCGGCACGCTTCGGCCCGCGCTTCCAGGAAAGGACGCACCCGGCGTGCGGGTGCTCGATGCCGCCCTGGAAGAGGCGGCCCGTCTGCATCATCTGGTGCCCGGTGTCATGGACGGCCGCCGCGGTGTGGTAGCAGGAGCGGACCAGCGCGTACTTCTCCGCGTGCTTCGCCATCCGCGGAAAGATCTCGGAGATCCGGATTCCGGAGACGTTCGTCTCGATCGGCCGATACGGCCCGCGGATCTCCAGCGGTGCGTCCGGCTTCATGTCCCACGTGTCGAGCTGGCTCGGGCCGCCGAGCATGAAGATCAGGATGCAATTGACCTCCCGGTCACCCCGCACGGCCCCCTGCGCCTCCAGTTGCAGCATCGCCGGCAGGCTGAGCCCGGCCAGTGAGAGGCTTCCGGCGTGGAGGAAATCGCGACGCGAGAGTCCGTCGCAGAAATGGACCGGCTTTTCCGCATCCAGGCGCAGCATCAAGAGACTCCAGTAACCGAGGTCCGGCGGGACGCTGGTTCGGCGAGCGAAGCCGAGCGTTCCACCAATTGTACTGAGAGTTGGCCTTTCGCCGCCGGTTTCATCCCTTCCGTTCGCGGCACCGTCATCCACCGCGCCGTGATCCGCGGCAGGGCCGGGCAGCGGCGGCCCGCGCGAGCCGGCGCCGCGCCGGGAGGGACCGCGAGACGCCGCCGGCTGGAGCGTCAGCCCTGGACGCGCTCGCTGCCCGGAGTGGGTATGGCCTTGCGCGTCCGATCCATCAGCTTGATCAGAATCTGGAACAGCAGGCCGCCCGCCGCCACGCTGAACGGGATCAGGATCACGCGGGACATGCCCGGGACCAGCAGGTAGAAGAAGGTGAGCAGCGTGGCGATCCACACGCCCGTGCACCACGGGCAGAGGAGGAGCTCGCCGGCGACCCGGCGCAGGCCCTTTCCGGCGGGCACCTCCTCCTCCACGATTTCCCCGTCCTCGGCCAGCGACCGCTTCACGTCGCAAAAGGGTGCCCGGAGACAGCGCGCGACTTTTTCCTCCGTAATGATCTCCGTCAGCCGAAATGCGGCGAGGCTGAGGAGCAGCAGGTCCATCCCCTGCGGGACACCCGGCCAGGGCCTTCCCAGAACGTGCATCGCCACGAAGAACGCGACCCACAAGAGCAGGTAACAGCCGAGAAAGAAGCCGTATTGCATCGCCCGCCCAGATCCTTTCAGAGGGGCCAACCCGGGGCATGCACTCCCGCGCACCGGGCTCGGCTGTGCTTTACCCAGGGGCCGAGGGAGTCATACGGCCGAATCGCCGGGCCCGCTCCGTCAGACCGCGGGCGGGAGAGGCGGCACACCGGGCGCAGGGAGGAGCACGGTGAAGATTCTTCGCGCTTTGCGCGCCCGCTGCATCCCGGAGGAGAGGCCCCCGACGGGGAGCTCCGCTGGAAGTGCCGCCGGCGACGGAACCCGGTGCAGGATCACGTCGAGCGAGGCGTTCGAGTCTGCCGGCTGGAAGAAGCGCGCGCTGTAGCTCGGGATGAAGCGCGCGCCCGCGGAGGCACGCACCTCGTAGACGCCGGGACGCGGAGGCACCAGGGTATAGTTGCCGGCGGCGTCCGCCGTCGCGCTGTCGATCACATGGCCGTGGTGCCGCGTATCCAGCAGCTCCACGGACGCGCCGGCGATTCCGCGCATCTCCGGCGCGTCCGCGCAGCGGACCCTGCCGCACACGGCAGCGCTCGCCTGGCTGTACCGGCCGCCTCCGGGCTCCTGCCCCACCACGTGGAGCCCGTAGCGGAGCTGGCTGATGTCGACCGGGTGGTCGTACGTGAGCGTGAAGCGCAGGTCGGGCCGATCCCCCGGCGCCGTCTCACCCGGCTGCAGATAGCGGCTTGCCGGCCCGCGGATCTCCCAGCGCGCTCCGCCGTGACCCGCGCGGAATCCGATCGCCACGTCCTCCGGACGGCTCATCCGGGTGGGGGCCTCCGGAGCGAAGACCAGCACGCCGTCGATGGCGGAGGCGGAGGTGTTGGTCACCGAAAGGAGGTACGTGTAGGAGCCGGGCGCGGCGCGCTCGAGCGTGGCGACCGCCCGCCCGCTCGCCGGCGGCCGTGGACTGTGGAGCACGGGGATGGCCCAGACGGCGGCCGCACCCACGACCGAGCTCAGAGAGAGGGCGTACGAGCCGACCCTCCCGGCAACAGACCCGCTGCCGTACATAAGGCACTCTCCCACGTGGATAGCTGTTGGGGACGGAACAAGCGTTTCTTTCCCGGTGGAGAGTGCGGGTTATTCATGATTTCCGGCGGAGTGGCGCGCGGGGTTTCGCGCGGAGCCTCCGCCGGAGGGGGAGGGATTGCGTTTCCGGTTGCCCGAGCACTCACGTTCGTCGCTGGTTCTCAATCGCCCGGCGCAGCCGCAGCGGAGGGAGACGCGGGTGACGACGCGGGTGATGGAGGCGCCTGCCGGCTCCGCCTTCCCTGCGCCGCGCTCCTGGCTGCCGGCGCGCGAGCAAAAGCTGCCGTTCCGGTCCGTTTTCAGCGGTTGATTGCCGGGGTCCGGCAGCGCTGGCGCCGGTCCCCGGGTTACCCGGGAGATGCGGGGCCAGCCGGTCTCCGTGCAAGGGAGCTTTGGGAGCCGGGCGCCGGACGGGATCCTCCGGGCGCCTTGCGAACAGGCGGCGTGCCCTCGGTCACGCCCACAGACAAATTGCTTGCTGCCGGAGTCCCGCGCTGCCGACTCTCCTTAATGTGGGTAATGGTGGGATGTGAGTCAATCTTGTTTTGACGGACTCCCGCGGCGGAATAACAAAACACTCGCTTGAGAACAACCATGCCGGAAGTGGATGAGCCATCTCTCTTTTCCCCGCGGTACGTCGGGCACGTGCCGGGACAGGAATATGACCTGGGC
>CAYQDT010000573.1:0-3696 GCA_964416225.1 uncultured bacterium | reverse complement strand
CCGGTAGGGGTTCCAACTGGCGGAATCGCAGTTGGCGGGACTACAACGGCAGCGATAACTGGGCGCGGAGCTACAACCGCGACTACTACGCCACCCGGCGCGCCCGGCGGCATTTCCGCCGGCGCTTCCGGCATCGCGGCTATTACACGGTTCCCTACGGCAGCTACACCATGCCGAACGGCACCTATTACATGCCGAACAGCGGCTATCGGTATCGGCGCCTGCGGTAAGGGTCCGGCAGCGCGTCCGGCGGAAGGTGGCCGGGCGGGCGCGGGCGGGTGGGCCGCGTGCCACCCCGCCCGGCGGGTCTCCGCCGTTTCTCACGGCTGCCCGGCGATCCGGCAGCCGTGAGTCGAGCCGCCGCCTGCCGGCTCGCCGCGAACGCCGAGCTTGAGCACTCCGGCGCCCGGTCTCGACGCGGCACCGGGATTCCCGAAGGCGCCGGTTGGGGGATGTCCGGGGATGGGCGATCGACCGCGCTCCCCGCCGCAGCCGATCGCGATCGATTCCCGCTCTCGCGCGGCCCGGTCCGGAAGCCGCTGACGGTGCTTTTCCTGCCGGCCCGGATCGCCGGCAAGGGCGCCCGCGCCGGAGCAGGGATTCCGACCTCCCGGCGCGCTAAAGCGCCTCGCCGGGATGGAGCGTGCCCTCCACGGTGAGCCGCATCCACAGCTCCAGAATCAGCAGCCCCCAGAGCCGGCAGCTCTGGTCGATGCCGCTGCGATGCTCCCGGACCAGACGCTCCAGCGTGGGACGCCGGAACCAGCCGCGCGCCTCGACCTGCGGGCCGAGGATGAGGTCATCCACCAGGTCCGTCCATTCCCGCAGCCAGAGCGCAATGGGCGCCTCGAAGCCCTTCTTCTTCCGGTCGACGGTCTCCACCGGCAGGTGCTTGCGGGCGAGGCGGCGGAGCAGCGCCTTCGGCGTTCCGCCGCGGAAGCGGGTCTCCGCCGGAGCGCGCATGCCGAGCTCCACCACGTCGAGGTCCAGGAAGGGATTGCGCGCCTCCAGACCGACCGCCATGGTGGCGTAGTCCACCTTGGCCAGGTAATCGTCCGGCAGCCGGGTCAGCATGTGGGCCTGCATGATCCGGTCGATCACCGGTCCCTTGGTCTCCGCCAGCGTGCGCCGGTGGGCGTCCCGTGGAGACCGGCCGCCGAATCGCTCGATCATGGCGTCCGTGAAGAGCTCGGAGCGGCCGGCGGCATATCCGTAGCCGCCGATGGTCTCCTCGATCGGCGCCGCGGCCATCCGCAGGAAGGTCCCGGCGCGGCGTAAGGGCGCCGGGCCACTGCGCATGCGATCCCCCACGGCGGCCATGGGGCGCTGCACCGGGCCGGGCAGGAGGCCGCGGAGCCGGCTGGCCCGCTGGTACGCCAGGAAGTAGCTGTAGCCGCCGAACACTTCGTCGCCGCCGTCTCCGGTAAGGATGACGGTGACGCTCTCCCGCGCCAGCCGCGCGATCGCGAAAGCGTTCACCGCGGAAGCGTCGGCCAGCGGCTCGCCCATCGAGGCCACCAGCGTGGTGAGCCCCTCCCGCACGTCCCCCTGGATCAGGAATTCGGTATGGTCCGTCCCGTAACGCTCGGCGACCATCCGCGCGTAGCGCCGCTCGTCGAGCGTGGGGTCCGGCACCGCCACGGAGAAGGTCTTGAGCCCCGGCGTCAGCCGGGCGGCCAGGGCCGTCACCAGGCTGGAATCGACGCCGCCGGAGAGCAGCACGCCGACGGGCACGTCCGCGACCAGCCGCCGCCGGATCGCCTCCGTGAGCTGGTGCTCGATTCGCTCCAGCCATTCCTCGTCCGAGATGCCCGGCTCCGGGTGCATGAAGTCCGGCTTCCAGTACCGGATCAGTCGCGGCTCGCCGTCCCGTCCCAGGGAGAGCGCATGGCCCGGCTGGAGCTTTTCCACTCCGGAGAAGATGGTTTGCGGGCCGGGAACGTACTGATGGAACAGCAGGCTCTCCACCGCCGCCGGATCGACCTCCGGGGTCGACTCGAGCCCGGCGTGTAGCGCGCGGGCCGAGGAGGCGAACGCGAGCTCCCGGGGGGACCGCCGCATGAAGAGCGGCTTCTTCCCGAGCGGGTCGCGCGCGAGGTGGATCTCGCCGCGCCGCGCGTCCGCGATCGCGAAGGCGAAGAAGCCGCGGATGCGCCGCAGCAGCTCCTCGAGACCCCACTGCTCGTAGCCGTGGATCAGCACCTCGGTGTCCGTGCGGGAACGGAAGGTGTGGCCGGCGGCGAGCAGCTCCCCGCGAAGCTCGTGGTGGTTGAAGATCTCCCCGTTGAAGGCGATCTGCACCCGGCCGTCCTCGTTCCCCATCGGCTGGTGGCCGGCGGGGGAGAGATCGATAACGGAGAGCCGCCGGTGGCCCAGCGCGAAACCGGGGCCGCTCACCAGGCCGGCGTCGTCCGGTCCGCGCGCCTCCATCACGTCGCGCATCGTTTCCACGCGGTGGAGGTCCACGTCTCCGCCGTCAGTCCGAAAGACGCCGCAGATTCCGCACACGGTACACACTCCCTTTCGAGGGTTCGGCTGCGCGTGGGTCGCCTGTCTGGAACGGCCGCCGACCCGCCGGCATGGGTTTGCCCGTGGTCTCCCGGACAGCAACGCACACCTTCCTTGCCGCGCAGGTAAGTGTTACCCCCGTACCGCGCTTCCCTATCCTCAGTTTCCGGGTGCCCGTTTCCCACGGCGGATGCCGGCGCGGACCGCGCCGGAGGAGCCGGGAGGCGCGGCAGGGAGACATCGGAAGCGCGGGAAGCGGCTCGGCGGCGCGGGGAAGGCTGCCCGGGTGCCGGCTTCGGCCAGCGGCACCCGGAACGTGCGGAGCGGGGTCCGGGCGGCGCCCCGGCCTCCGCTCCGCACGGATTCAGCGGTGGCGAACCGTGACCGTGCCGCACCGCGCCGTTCGCGTATTGCCCGCCGCGTCCGAAGCGAGGAGCGTGAACGCGTAGCTCTGATTCCGGACCGTGGCGTTGGCGGGGATCGAGTACGTGGCGGCATAGGTGCTGCCGGAGCTCCGCGGGAGCGGGACCAGCACCGTGGTCCCGTCCGGCCGCGTCACCCGCGCGCTCACGCTCGCCACCCCCACATTGTCCGTCACGGTGGCGCTGACGCTCACCGTGCCGCCCGCCGCGGTCAGGCTCCGCGGCGAGAGGACGCACCGGCTGATCGTGGGCGGGGTCCGGTCCACCACCACCACCGCCACGGTGAGCGTGCCGCACCTGGCGCCGGCGCTGTTGGAGGAGGTATCGATCGCGCGCAGGGTGACGCCCCACGTCTCCACCCCGGCGCTCGTGTTGGCGGGCACCGTGTAGGTGGCCGTGTACGTGGTCCCGGAGCTGACGGTCAGCGGTACGCTGGCGGTGGTCCCGTCGCCCCGAACCATGGTCGCCGTGACCGAGGCGACCGCCACGTTATCCGTCGCCACGGCCGTGATCGTCACGGCGCCGCCGCTGCTGGGGAGCGACTTCGGGGACACGGAGCAGCTCCGGATGGAAGGGGGCGTGGTATCTCCGGCCGCCACCGTGAGGGGGCCGCAGGTCGTCGTTGCGGCATTTCCGTAGGGATCCGCGGCGCGGAGGGTGACGGTGTAGCTCACGGCCGAGCCGGTGGCGTTCGGCGGCGCCACGAAGGTGCTGCTGAACGTTCCGAGCGCGTCCGCGGAGAGCGTGAGCGTCGTCGTCTTCCCGC
>CAYQDT010000572.1:0-3702 GCA_964416225.1 uncultured bacterium | reverse complement strand
CGCGCGCGCCTCTCATGATCCGCTCCCACCAGGCAGCGGAGGCAGGGTGAGGTTGAGGTCGGCGGCTAAGTGGCGCGCGCGCGGATCGCGGGGATGGTCGCGCAGGTATTCGGCGAGCACCTGCTGCGCGTCGGAGCGGCGGTGGTGCTGCAGGTAGAACGTGACCAGCCGCCGGCGCGGTGGAAAGCCGGACTGGTCCTCCTTCACTGCGGCACGGAGGTAGCGCTCCTGACGCTGCTCCCCTTCCAATCCGCGGAACCGGGCCAGCGTAGCGGCGGCGCGCGGGTCGCCCGTTCGTTGATACGCTTGCGCCAGCGCATACCAGATTCCGGGATCGCCGGGCGTCAGACTCACCGCGGCTTCCAGAGCGGGAACCGCGTCTTTCCAGCGGCCCAGCATTCCGTACGCCCGACCGAGCTGCCGCTGTACGGCGCCCGCCTGGCTGCTGGTCACCGGAACACGGCGAAGGATACCGACGACCTCCTGGATCCGCTCCGGCGACGGGTCTCCGTCCAGGAGAACGCTCGCGAGGACGAGAGCCCCGATATCGTCTCCCGGCGCGAGCTCCAGTGCGTGCCGCGCGTCCCGCTCCGCCTCGGCCAGGGCGCCCGTCTGCAACTCCACCTGCGCTCGCTCCCGGTAGAACATGGCCCACCGGGGATCGATCCGAATGGCGCGCGTGAAGCTCTCCTCCGCCCGCCGGGTATCGTGAAGCTGATCCTGGGCACGCCCCTCGACATACCACGCTTCCGCGAGCTCCGGCCGGCTGCTGAGTAGCGGCTGCAGCATGCCGATGCTGCCGAGCGGGTTTCCGGCTTCCATCAGCGAACGGGCCTCCACCAACCGGGTCTCCGGGCTGCCGGGAGCCAGGGTTCGGAGGCGCTGGAGCTCCGCCTGGACGGAGTCCATCTGATGGGCCTCGGCCAGGGCGAGCGTGTACTGCGAGAGGACGCGCGGAGAGTCCGGCGCTAGCTGTGCCGCGGACGACAGGTAGGTCAGCGCATCCAGCGAACGGCAGCCGGCCCGGGCTCGTGTTCCCGCCTCCAGCTGGAGCGGCGCATCCTGCGGAAACCAGCCGGCGGCGGCGTAGATCCAGGCCGGCGGGACACGAGGCAGCAGCGCGTCCCGGAAGAGCAGGCAGGCGCCGAGAATGCCGAGCCCGAGAAGGACAGCCCCACCGCAACACTTCAGGAGCCGGCCGCGGAGAGACCGGGCGAGTTCGCCGTTCACGGGTTGTCTCGGTACACTAGCCCGAATCATTCACGAGAGCCTGAGAAAGTCGACGCCGTGGAGGCGCCGCGGAAAGAACGAACGTGCGGCCCTGCGGCGGCGCACCCAGGCTCGCAGCGGCCGAGGCCGGAGCCCGTCCGGCCCGCCTGGATGGCCGCGTGGCGGGACGATCGATCCTGCCCGTTCGGCCGCGTGGGTGCAGGCGTTCCTCCCGAGGAGTACGCCGCGGCGAGGGCAGATTCCTCGACCGGACCGCCGGCCTCGCGGCTCGGGTAGGGTCCGGACCGGTGCCGCCGTACCTCAACCGCCGTCCGGTCGTGCTCGGCGGTGGGAGCAAAAAAAGGCCGCTACGGTGACAACGCTCACGCGGTGACATCCGAAGCGGCTACTCATATGGCTCGGGTATTTCCCGGAACGCATTTGTTCTGACCGCTGGACTTCGCCGAAGGTTCCCACACCGGAAAAAGTTTTTTTCCTTTCTCGGGGCGCGCCGGGCCGCACCCGGTCCCGGCGCCGCGGCTCTCCCTGAGCCGTACGCGCAACCTCTTGCTCCGTCCTCCCGTTAGGAAAGGTATGAGCCGGCGCCGCCGTAGCACCGGTCAAGGGGGAGAGCGTGACCGGACGAGACCCTTCACGACCGCTTGCCGGGGCACGGACGGCTCCTACCGGCACGGGAGGAAGGGCGCGGACCGTTAGACTCTCCCTGCGGCGCGCATCCCGGCTGTTGCTCCTGATGGCGCTCCTTACGCCGCTCGTCACCCCACTCCCAACCCCGCTTTCGTGCCGGCCGGCGGCCGCCGGCCCCGACTCGGGCCGTCTCCCGGCTCGCTCCGGACTTCAGGACCTGCTTCTCGCCGGGCAGCTGCTCCAGCAAAGTCACGCATTCGCACGCGCTTCCGCCCCGGAAGCTACGCTGGCGCTCAAGCGCGAGGCACTGCTGGACCGAGCCGTGATCCGAGCGCTCTCCCTCCTGAAGGAGGGGTTGAGCCAGGAGATCGTCGCGCCCCCGGGCCCCATCGCACCACAGCAAAGCCGGCCGGAGTTGACCGCCTTTCCCAACCTGGGACGGCTGCTTCAGCTTCAGCTCTACGTCTACCTCGCCGACGGCCGGAACCCGGAAGCGCTCCGGACGGCGCGGACGGCGCTCCGGTTGGGCCGGGCGGTTCGCACGGACGGCCTGCTGACCGGAATTGCCGGGATGGCGCTCACCGCGAGCTGCGTGCGCTCCCTGGGCAGCCAGCTGGACCGCCTCTCCGCTCCCGACTGCGAGATGCTGTTCCAGCTCTGCCGGGAGTGGCTCGCGGAGGGCGACCCCCTCCCCTCCATGCTGGCCGGCGAGCGGAAAACCAGCCGGGCCTTGCTTGAGAAGATGCGGGCCGAGACTCTGAAGGAGCCGGGGGCGAAAGCGGAGGAAGTGACGCGCCATTTCGACGGGATGCGGGAGCGGCTGGACGCCTTCTATGCGGAGCTGCTCGAACGGGTGCAACAGCCCCCGTGGGCGCGTCCGCCGCTGCCGGCGGTGATGCCGGGTGACGAGGACCTCGGATCGGCGCTCGTCGCCAGCCTGATCCCGGCGTTCCAGCGGGCTCTGGACACCTCTACGCGAGAACTCGCGCAGGTCAGACTCCTCGCCTGCCATGCCGCCCTCCGGCGCTTCCGGTGGGAGAACGAACGTCTTCCCGGGTCCCTGGATGAACTGGGTCTGGGAGAGCTCGGAGTCGATCCCTTCACCGGGACGGCATTCCACTACGAGCCGCGGGGCGCCCGCTACCGGCTGTTCAGCGCGGGCCCGAAAGCGGCCGCGGAGGAGCCGGGCGCCGTCAACGGCCGAAAGCCGCTCTTCGTCACTCCGGAAGAGTGAGCGCCGTGGCTACTTCGGCGCCTGCCACGTCTCCAGCTCCTTCAGGGTTTTCGGCGGCTTCACCGTACCCGCCGCCACGGCTTTGCGAAGGTTCTCCACCCGGGTGAGCAGGGCCGCGGGGATCTCCGACTTCGTGTATTGGAGGGGCGAGAGACCCACGCCGTTCTCCTTGACGCCGAACTCGCGCGGCCCCGGCTTGAAGGTGCCGGCCGCCACCTCCTTACAGACGGAAAACACGGCGTTGTCCACCCGCTTCATCATGCTGGTCAGCACCCGGGATGGCGGCCGCGGATGGCTCGGATCGGCGCAGCCGAGATAGTCCTGGTCCGCGTCGACCCCGATGGCGTAGTAGCCCCGCCCCTTTTCCCTGGCCGCGTCGATGACGCCGAGGCCGCAGCGTCCCGAGGCGTGCATGACGATGTCCGCTCCGCCGTTGAAGAGCGAGAGCGCCAACTCCTTACCCTCATCGACCTTTTCCCAGTTGTTCGTGTACTTTGCGGTTACGCTCGCCTCCGGGAGGACGGTTTTCACGCCGGCGCGGTAACCTGCCTCGAACTTCTCGATCAGCGGAATCTTCTGCCCGCCGACGAAGCCGAGCGCCTTTTTCTTGC
>CAYQDT010000571.1:0-3703 GCA_964416225.1 uncultured bacterium | reverse complement strand
CGGCAGCGGTGAAGGCCGGCCTGTCCCCGGGGCCACGCCGGCCGGACGCCCAACCCAGGGCGTCGCGTTCCCGGTTCCAGGCGGTCGACCGGCCCCTATCTAAATGATAGCTCGGCGGGAAGATCCCTTCACAATCGCCATCCGCCCTCCCCCTTCCAGCAGGATGGCGGAACACCGCGCGGCGAGAGAGCCCGGCGTCAGTCCCGGGTCGCGCTAACCGTCGTGCCCGGATGGCGGATCCTGCAGGCCCGCCGGGCGCGGAAGGTCCAGGAGGCCGAACAGCTCGTCCAGGGAAAGGGGGGAGAGCGCGGGGCCGGGAGCGTCCGCCACCAGCTCTCGGAAGAGCGTTTCCTTGGCGGAAAGCAGGGCGTGGATCCGCTCCTCGATGGTCCCGGTGGTGATGAGGCGATAGACCGTCACCGGCGCCGTCTGGCCGAGGCGGTGGGCCCGGTCCTCCGCCTGCCACTCGACGGCCGGATTCCACCAGCGGTCGAAGTGGAAGACGTAGGAGGCGCGCTGGAGGTTCAGTCCGACCCCTCCGGCCCGGAGCGACACCCCGAGCACGGGGATCTCGCCCGCCTGAAAACGCGTCGCCACGGCCTCCCGGGCGGCCTGCGACATCCCGCCGTGGAACAACTCCATGCCCGGGAATTCGGCAGCGAGGCGCTGGATGCCCACCTCCGGCCCGGCAAACTGGCTGAAGACCAGCGCGTGGCGGCCGCGGGCCGTGATCTCCTCCAATTGGGGCTGGAGGTAGTCCCGCTTGACGCTGGAGCCGGTTCGCGCGCAGAAGTTGCAGACCTGTTTGAGCCGGGTGAGCAGCGCGAGCACGTGGGAGACCTGCAGGCGCTCGCCGCGCTCTCGGAGCTCCAGCACGCCTTCGCGCTCCAGGGTGTCGTACGTGGCGCGCTGCTCGGGGCCGAGGTCCAGCATCACGTTGACGACGGTTTTGGGCGGAAGCTCGGGAGCCACCAGCTCCTTGGTGCGTCGAAGCTGCACGGAGCGCTGGATGGAGCGCAGCGCCTGGATGCCCGTGAGCTCGGCGCGCGGCCGGGCCGTCACCCACTCCAGGAGCGAGACCAGCTCCTCCAGGCGGTTTTCCACGGGCGTCCCGGAGAGCGCCCAGGATCGCCGCCGCGGGAGTGACTTGCAGGTGCGCGCGAGGTCCGTTTCGCCGTTCTTGATCCGCTGCGCTTCGTCCAGCACCACCAGGTCCCAGGGCCGCGTCGGCAGCCGTCCGGCCTCCGCGTCGGCCCGGAAAGTCTCGTATCCGGCAATCACCAGCGGCGCCCGGGAGTGCCACCGCCCGCGGCGCAGCGCCGGCTCGCCGCGGATCACCTCGATACCATCTCCGAGACCGTGCAGCCACTGCCGGGCCTCTCGGAGCCAGTTTCCCACCAGCGGTGCCGGGCAGAGGACCAGGGCCTGGGCGATCTCGCCCGTGGAGAGCAGGAGGCTGGCCGCGGCGAGGGTCTGCACCGTCTTTCCGAGACCCATGTCGTCCGCCAGCAGCGCGGCGGAACGCTCATATAGAAACACAACCCCCGACTCCTGGAACGGGTAGAGCGGGTGAGGCCATTTCCCGCGAGTCATCACGGCGCGCGGATTCGGCCGGAGCCGCTCCCGGAGACCTTGAATGAAGTCGGGCGGGGGAAGGCCGCCGGGTCCGGAAGATGCGGCGCGCGCTACAGGCCCGACCGCCTGCCCCGCGTCGGCCTCCGGCTGCCAGCCCCAGCGGGTCCGGAGCTCGCCCTCGTCACCGCGGAGCCAGACCGACCGGACCCGTAGCCGGCCCCAGCGCACCGGCCGGCGCCGCGCCGGCGGAGCGTGCGGCAGGAGCGCCACCCGCTCGGCCTCCCGGTTTGCGGGGAGCAGCCGCACGCGGCGCACGCGCGATCGCCCGGGTGGGTCCACGCTCACGTGCCGGCTCCCTCGCGCGCCCGCTCGAACTCCACCACGTAGGCGAGCGCGGCCCGCGCCCTCCCGAGTGGCTCCTCAGCGCCCACCGCCAGGTCGAGCCGCTCGCGCGCACTCAGCGCGGCGGGACTCGGATCGCCGGCCCATGCCGGCCCTCCGGAGGCGGGCGGCGGGAGGAGCAGGATCGGGCAGGGAACCTCCGCCATCAGCTCCGCATCCAGGTCGGCCGGTTCCACGCCCACGAGAGCGAGCCGGACGCGGAGCCCGCGCAGGAGGGACCGGACCAGAGAGCGGCGGACCTCGGATTCCAGGCGGTCCTGATAAAGAATGACTTGAACCGGAGTCGCGCGGAGGGGGCCGCTGTACAGGAACTCCAGGGGCAGTCCCGTGGCGCCGACCACCAGCAGAGCGGCCCACGTCTCGCCGTCCGTGCCGGTCTGGAAGCAGAGATAGCCGGCGCCCATCTCGTCGGCCGGCCGGGGCGGCCGCTCGGGTCCGCTTCGCGCTCGCTCGCTCAACGCCTCACCTCAGCCCGCTCCCATCCACCGGCTCCCGCTTCCCGGCAGCTCGTGGTGCCGCGCAACCCCGATGAATCATCGCGAAATCGCCCCGGGTGAAAACGTCGTGGTTAGGTATCGGGGATGAGCGGATGGGGAGGTGTGGGCGGGGAACGAAGCGCACCCAGCAGCGTCGGCCCGCGGCCTCCCAGGCTCGTTCTCCCGTTTCCCGCTTTTCCACCTCTCCCCCTCTTTTTCTCCGTGCTCTCCGTGTCTCCGTGGTGAGAAGTCCGGGCTCCGTGGTGAGAAGTCCGGGCTAGCGGGCGCCCGCCAGATCCCGCTCGAGATCTCGCGCCAGGAGCTCGGCTCCTTCCGTGCTGAGCAGGTCCACGAAGGCACGCTGAGGGCGGGAGAGCACCTTCCCCTTCCGGTGGACGATCGCGAGGGGCCGGCGGACTGTGTGGTCGGTCACCCGCAGCACACAGAGGGAGCCGTGACGGGCCTCCTCGCGCACGCAGAGCGCCGGGACGAGCGACACGCCGAGCCCCACCTCCACCATCTTCTTCAGGATCTCGATGTTGTCACACTCCAGCCGGATGTCCACCTGGATTTCATTCTGGTGCAGCAGTGCGTCGATCGCTTTGCGGGTGGGTATCTCCGCCTCGAACGCCACGAAGCGGTGGCCGTGGAGTTCGTGCAGGCGGGCGGATTCCCGTCCGGCCAGCGGATGCTCCCGGTTGCAGATGAGTACGAGCTCATCCTCGAAGAAGGGAATGGTGACCACTCCGGCGCGGGCTTCCGGATAGGCCACCAGGCCGAGGTCCGCGTCTCCGCCGAGGATGGAGTGATAGACCTGGTCCGAGAGCTGGTACTCGATGTGGAAGTTCACCTCCGGATAGCGACGGATGAACTCCTTGAGCGAGGCGGGGAGCTCGTACAGACCGACGCTGTGGACCGTCGCGAGCCGCACGCTGCCCATCATCTTGTCGTGCCGCTCCTGGAGAGCGACCTTCGCCTCCTGCGCCTTATCCAGGATCTGCCGCGCGTAATCGTACAGGATACGCCCTTCCTCGGTCACCAGCACCTTCCGCGTAGTACGCTCCAGGAGCTTCGTCTTCAGCTCCTCCTCCAGCTTCTGAATGCTGAGGCTCACGGCCGGCTGCGTGATGAAGTGGCGCTCCGCCACTTTGGTGAAGCTCTGCTCCCGCACGAGGTCGACGAATAGACGTAGCTGGTCGAATTCCACTCCCCGGCTCCCCAGACTAATTGGCCCCGCTAATCAATGGCAG
>CAYQDT010000570.1:0-3706 GCA_964416225.1 uncultured bacterium | reverse complement strand
AGGGCGTCGACCCGACCTGGTACGCCAACCGTGAGCGCTCCTACGAGGAGGCGCTGCCCTGGGACCACATCGACTGCGGTGTCACCAAGCGATTCCTCCAGGTGGAAGACCGCAAGGCGCGCAAGCCGAAGCCGCGGACGGTCGACGATTGCAAGACCAGCCAGTGCTTCGGCTGCGCGGCCTGCTGGGATCTGAACGTCGATATCTGGCGCGCCACCGGGGAGATCGGCGGGGACGCCAAGGGAGAAAAGATCTATCTGCCGGTGCTGGCATAGCGCTTCCGCCCGCAGATGAGCCGCGGCGCCTCCGGACGGGACACCGGCGCGTTAAGATAACGATGGAGCGGAAATCAGGCTCTCGCCGCGTTTGCGCGGAGCGACGTTTTCCTCGATACTAAGGGTGAGAGTAAGATTGTGGAGCGGGTGCTCTTCCGGTTTTCCAAAGGAGACGCCGTACGGTTCGTTGGCCACCTGGACCTTATGCGGGTGGTGGAGCGGGCCATGCGCCGATCCGGTTTTCCGGTTGCTTATTCTCAAGGGTTCAATCCCCGGCCCCGGATGTCATTCGCTTCGGCATTGACCCTGGGCGCCACCAGCACCTGGGAGCTGTGCCAGTTAGACCTGGCGCGGGACCTGGACGCTGCGGAACTGGACCTGGCCACCGCGGCGCTGCGCGAGCAGCTTCCTGGCGGATTAGAAATCCACGAGGTGTGGCCGATCCCGTTGGAGAAGAAGAACCCATACATCCAGGTCCAGGCGGCGGAGTATCACCTCACCATTCAAGGTGGCGACGCAGCCGGCCGGATGGAACAGCTTTTGGCAGGAGGTCCGGGTTTGCCGCGAGCACAGGAGTGCGCGCTCACGGTGGGGCGAGAAGACCGCCCGGACGAGGTTGTATTGGTTATCCGGCTGCCCGTCGGCGAGCGCGATGGCGTGCGCATTCGCGACCTGGTTGCGGAGTTGGAGCAGGCGGTTCCCGGTCTCCGGGTGACCCGTCTGCACCGCGCACGATTGTGGTGTGAGCAGGAACCGGCAGCCCTTTTGAGTTGAGCCGACAGCGGAAATGACGGCGAGGCCGTCACGCCGCCGCGTGGCACGCGGCGGACAACCGGCTGGTGAGCGGCGCGATGATCCACCTCCAGGTGGCGGTTCGCGCCCGGCCCGCCGGACAGCCCGGGTACTGATTACGAACCCGGCCGTCCGGAAGCGGCCCCGCCGGGGGTCGCGCGAGCAGCGCGCGGCGTGAGGCATAGATCGTTGTGTGACGGGCGTCCCCAGCCGGGACGTTTGCCGGATCTTGAATTATGTTTTTGGGAGCGCCGAGGCCCGCCGCGGATCCGTCCGTGGTCCGGGCCGGCACTCTCGTGGACATCAAGCGAGCGCGGAAGCGATGAGTCGCAGCTTTGATCAAGCGGCCGTCGGGATCCGCGGCGCCTAGTTCGATTCTGGCCCCGTGCGGGGTACGCAACCTCACACAGGCTGACAACCGAAGATCTGTGCGTCCGACACCGACAGCCAGACTCCCACGGCTGAAGGGTGCGGGACCCTCGCCCCCCATCTCCGCCACGCGGACCTGAGGGGCCTACATGAACAAAGATACACAGCCGGTCTCCCCGAATGGAGACGAGCCGATCCGGGCCGCCGAAGCCGCCGGGAGTCCCCCGGTTGTTCCGGCGCCCTCCGCCGACGCGGAGACCACGCCAGAAGTCGCCCCCAAGGCGAAGTCCCGCGCCAAACCGAAGACGCCGCGCGCGCCGCGGCGGAAGAAGGCGGCGGAGCCCGCGCCCGAGGAGGCCGTGGCTCAGGTGGTGGAGGCGACCGCTCCGGAACCCCCCGTCGAGGTTCCGGCCGCCGATTTGCCGGAGCCGCCGATCGCTTCCCCGGCGGCCGTTTCCGCCGAGATCGTCCTGGTGGATGCGCTGATCGAAGAGGCCGTGGAGGGAGCGGGCTCGGAAGCCGCGGCCGGTGCGGATCGTTTCGCGCTTCCGGAGGCGCTCGCGGGCCGAGATTCCGCGGATCAGCGGCCTCCAGCCGAGCACCGGGCGCAGGAGCTGAATCCGCTTCTGGCGGCCCTGCTCGACCACCGGCCGGCACATCCCGTCCCGGAGCCGTCCCTTGCGCCTCCGGAAGCACGCGAGGTGGACACGCTTCGCGCCGGTGAGCCGATTCCGCTGTTCGGACGCGGAGAGGGATCCACGCCGCCGGCCGCGCGTGCGGAGCTGATCTTCGTCCCCGAAGCGCATGAAGAGACGCCGCTTTTTATGGACGGACGGGGGCGGCGCGACCGCCGGGGCGGAATTCCGCCGATCACTCCCGATCTGCTGGCGGAGGTCCGCGGAGAGGCCGGCCCCGGGGGAACCGCGGACGCGTCCGCGGAGCCGGTACCGTATCGGCTCCGGGGGAAGGCACAGACCCCAGCCGTTCCGCGGCCGGACAAGGGCCAGCGCTCCGTAGTGGTCCATCCCGCCGCTCCCGCGGGGCCGCCGGCCGAGCCGGAGCCCGCGCTTGTGCTGGCGCAGGATGCGTTGCTCGACGTGCCCGCGGCCGAATGGGCGGCAGAAGAATGGGAGACGGCAGAGGTTCAGGCCGAGGCCGGCGCCCTGACGGGCGGCCGGCGGCGCCGCCGGCGGGGCCGCGAGCGGGACCGAGAGCGCCCGGAGCAGCGGGGCACACAGCCGGCGCCGGCGATGGAAGCGGCTCCGGCACCGGCGCCGGCGGGCCCGCTCATCCTGGGCAAGCCGGACGAGGAGCCGTACCGGCACGAGCGGGAGCGCCGCGGACGCGACCGGGAGCGGGAGCGGGAGCGCGAGCCGCGGGAGGGCGAGCGGGAGCAGCGCGAGTACAAAGAGATTCTGATCAACGTCTCCGAGCGGGAGACCCGGATTGCCGTGCTGGAAAGCGGCCGGCTCGTCGAGCTCCACGTGGAGCGCGAGGAGCGTGTGGTCGGCGGCATCTACAAGGCGCGGGTCTCCAATGTCCTGCCGGGGATGGATGCCGCCTTCGTGGATATCGGCCTGGAGCGCAACGCGTTCCTGTACGTCGGCGATATTCTCTTTGACGATCCGCGCTCCGGCGGGAGCGGAGATTCGCCGCAGAGGCGCACCAGCCGCGACGTGCGGATCAAAGACCTCGTCAAGCCCGGACAGGAGCTCCTGGTACAGGTGGTCAAGGGGCCGCGCGGCACCAAGGGGGCCCGCGTCTCCACGAAGATCTCCCTACCCGGGCGGTACCTGGTCCTCATGCCGGACGGCGACCATCTGGGGGTCTCGCGCAAGATCGACGACGCTCGCGAGCGGGATCGCCTGAAGAAGATTGCGGACCAGCTCCAGCCGAAGGGCTTCGGACTGATCGTGCGCACGGAGGCGGAAGGTCGTTCGGAAACGGAGCTCCGCCAGGACCTGGATTATCTCTATTCAACCTGGCAGAAGATCGCGGAAAAGAACACGCGCGTGAAGGCGCCGGCGCTGATCCAGGCGGACCTGGGGATCGTCATGAAGACGATCCGAGACCTCTTCGGACAGGATGTCGACAAGCTGGTCATCGATGCGCCCGAAGAGTTCGAGAAGGTGGAAGGCGCCCTGACCCAGCTTGCGCCGGACCTCGTCGACCGCGTGCAGCTCTACGATGAGCGCGAGCCGCTCTTCATCCGCGCCACCCGCCGGCCCACCAGGGTGGCGTCGATCGACTGCCATTCGCCGGCGCGGCGG
>CAYQDT010000569.1:0-3721 GCA_964416225.1 uncultured bacterium | reverse complement strand
AGGGGGCAGACGCCAATGCCGCCACCGTGAGCGGGCGCCAGACCGCTCTCATGCATGCCGCGGCGCTGGGAGACCCCTCCATGGCGGCCCTCTTACTTGCCGGCGGAGCCGACGTGAACGCGCGCGACTGGACGGGTCTCACCCCACTCATGTTCGCGGCCGGCAGCGGCAGCGCGGCGACCGTGCGGGTCCTCGTCGCCGCCGGCGCCGATGTCCGCGCTCGAGACCGGGAGGGTTCCTCTGCCGCTTCGCGGGCACGGCGGCGCGGTTGGACCCGGGTGGCGGTGCTGCTGGCGGAAGCGAAGGCGAGGCAGGTGGCCGGATCCGGACGCGGGCCACTCCGGGCCGGACGGTGATGCTCCGCCACCCGGCCCGCGACTGCCCAATGCCTACTTCGTCGCCAGGATCAGCGGCGACGGAGCCGGGGCGGGGAGTGACCGCACTTCGCCGAAGCCAATTTCCTCCAGCCAGCGGCGAATCTGGCCGAAGCTGAAGGTGGTTCCCTCCGTGGTGGCAACCAGCATGTTCACCGCAAAGACGAGGCCGCCGACCTCCGTCGAACGCTCCTCGTCCGTGAGGAACTCCGCGATCGCCACGGTTCCGCCCGGCGCGAGCGCCTCATAGACCTTCCGGAGGAGCTCCCGGCTGCGCGCCTCGCCCTCACTGTGCAGGATGTGGCCGAGCGTGACCACCTGGTACCCCTCGCCGTAATCCACGGTCATCAGGTCGCCTTCCAGGTAGCGGAACCGCTGCGCGAGACCGAACCGCTCCGCGAACTGCCGGGTCACCGGGAGTACCGCCGGCCAGTCGAGGGCCGTCACCTCAACGTTAGGATGGTCCTGCGCCAGCCCGATCCCCCACACGCCGGATCCCGCGGCAATATCCAGCACGCGGACCGTGCCCGGCGTGTCGGCCACCCGCAGCGCGTCGCCGAGCGCCCGGGCCGCCGCGAAATTCATCGGAAAGAGGTCCACCACCAGCTCGCGGAAGAACTCCCCGCCGGTGCCCTCCTGGTTGACCGCTCGCTCCGGCCGTCCCGTGCGGACGATCTCCGTCAGATGCAGCCAGGCCGGGATCAACTGGGTACTGGCGTGCTTCATGAGCCCGCCCTGGAAACCGGGTTTGGTGCTGACGAGAAACGCGGCGCTCTCGGGGGTCAGCGCGTACCGCTCGTCCGTACGCTGCAGGAACTGCAGGCCGACCAGCGCGTCCATGATCGCACGGAGCCCCCGCTCGGATGCTCCCGTCTCCCGGGTAACCTCCGCCAGGTTCTTCGGACCCGAGTCCAGCACGTCGAATACCCGGTTGCGAATCGCCGCCTCCAGGATCAGCGGCGGAGCAAACGCCCACACCATCTTGTGAATCCGTTCCGGCGAAACCTCGGATTGCTCCCCCATCTCGTGACCTCCCTCATCCATGCTGGTGACCACCCATGCGAGATAACCGGCGAGTCCGCCGGCCCCAGCATCGATTGTCTGTTGGGATCCCCGCGCGAAATGCCTGCATCCGCATGTAAAGCGCGGCCGGCGCGACCCGCGGCGGCATCCCGTACCACTGTCTCTGGTGGAGCACCGCCTTCCCGGCGCTCCATCCCTCTCTCCCACCCCGTGCTCCCCGTGGGACCATCGTGAAGAATCCGCGTTAGAACACCGCGAAGAACCGATCGAAGAACTGCTCCGGCCGGACGTCGACCGCAACCTGGTGCCGTCCGGAGCGCTCTTCCCGCCAGTGCGTCATCCCGGGCGTGTGGAGGCTCTGGAGCTCCACCGCCACCTCTCCCTGCGCGTAGTCGCACACTTCGGCGTGGAACAGGGACACGGCAGCCAGTGGGTCGTGGAACGTGATCCGGTCCCGGTGTCCGAACCAGACCTCCGCCATCGAAGCCACCACGTCCAGCGGGCCGCCGTGGAGCCGCGCGCGGCACTCCGCCGCGGGGAGCAGGCAGCGCAGGGTCACGTCCAGCCCGAACAGGGTGATCCACGGCACCGGGCTCTCGAGCACCCGGGCGGCGGCGTAGGGGTCGCACTGCGCGTTCCACTCCGTCCGGGTAGCCCCGGGGACCTGGGTGGTGTACACGCCGCCCATCCACACCAGCCTTCGAAGCAGCCGCGGCACCTCGGCGTCCATGGCGAACAGTGCGGCCACGTTGGTGAGCGGCCCAACCGCCAGGAGCGTGACTGCTCCCGGACGCGCCCGGATCGACTCGCGCAGGAACGGCACCGCCGTGCCCTCCTCAAAATCGCTCCGGTGGCGCCACCGATCCAGGACGGTCCGCTGCTGCGCGTGCGGCTGGAGCTGCGGACCGAGGAGCGGAAGCTCCGCCCCTGCATGGACGGGAACGTCCGTGCGCCCGGCGGCGCGGCAAACGGCGTCCGCCAGCTCGGCGCGGGCGCGGGGCTCGCCCGAGACGGTGGTGATGCCGAGCAGGTCGCAGCGCGGCTCCCGCAGCAGGTACGCCAGCGCGACGGCATCATCGATGTCGCTGCCGATGTCCGTATCGAACAGAACGGCGGACCGGGGCTCCGTGGTCATGGGCTTGCTGGCAGACGGTCGTACGGGATGCAGATTCCTGGTGCACGCCCGCTCGCGCAGGCAAGCCAGGTTGGCACCGCAGAAGACAAATGGTATGAGGGCCGCGAGGGCGGAGGATGACCGCGGGCAGCCCGGTACGCAAAGCTCACGTTTATCCGCGAAACCCCTGCCGGGGCGCGGAACCGGTTTATCCCCCATCGCCCCGCGGCGGAGTCCTCGCCCGGAATCCCGAATCGACGGCCGCGTGGGCGCGCCGTGCCGCCGCTCAAGCGCCGATGGGTGCTCCGCGCCACCTCCCTGCCTGGTGAGACGGAATCCCGTTCCTCCAGCGCATTCCAGCCACCTTCCCCGCCATCCACACCTTCCCCGCAATCCACACCTTCCCCACCATCCACACCTTCTGACCCGCCCTTTCGGCGCCGGATTCGGAAGAGCCGGGCATGCCGCGGTGACCGCATTCCCGCTGGGGACGGCGATGCGGAGCCGCTCCCGGCTCGGGTGACGAGGCGGGACATCGCTCGCATTCCCGGATTCACCGGTAACCGCGGCGACGATCCTGCTTCCACCGCGACTCGGGTAGCGAGACGGGTACCGAATCGAGAGCGGCGTGTTCGGGGAATGAGACGAGCGGCCGCGGCCCGAATCGTGAGGCTATCCGGGGAGGTTCGGGTAACGAGACAGGAATCAACGGCCGCACAGGCGTCGATTCCGCCGGTTTCGGGAGGTGCGCACCGCACCTGCGGGCGAAAAAAGGTAGCCGGCACCGGAAAAGAGTGCGGAAACCCCCCGGCGGACGGGCGATATGGGTAAGTAATCCGGGCGTGGGGAGCGCCAGGCTGCTCGGGTAGCGGGACGGGGCGGCTCGGGAAACGAGACGAGCGGGTTCGGTGTCCGGGACGAGCCGGTCCCGGTCGGACTCGGGTAGCGGGACGGATCGGCTCGGGAAACGAGACGGACGCTGCCCCCGATTGGGCCGGATTCCAGGCACGAATCGCCGCTCGGGGCCCCGCTAGAACTCTCTGGGACTCTTGCATTTCAGGAACTACTGGAACCGGACGGGTTGGAGTTGTAACGCATGACGGTGGTGGACGCGAAGCGAAACGGGACCGAAACGCCGCGCATTGGACGGGATGAGCTGAATCTGACGGAGTTCCCCTTTGCCCTGCTGGCCAGCAGGGCTCCCAAGAGT
>CAYQDT010000568.1:0-3734 GCA_964416225.1 uncultured bacterium | reverse complement strand
GGTCACCGAGTCGTTCCAGGTTCCGGACGGTGCCCGGACGATGCTGCTGAAGGGCCTCGATGAAATCGGCCTGACGCTGGAGCACGCGGCCGCCATCTCCGCCTACGAAGCCAAGCATCCGGAAGTAGCCCCCGCGGCCTGATCCGGAAGCTTCCCCCGAACCCCGTGGAGCTCCCGAGCTCCACGGGGTTCAGGGGTGGGGCCCGCCGGTGACTCTTGAACAATCCAGATACCGCCGGGACGCGGGCCGGCGGGCGGCTCTCGCCGCTCCTCCCACCGGGGTGTGGCGGGGAGCCCGAACGGACGCGCGGGTCACTGCGAAGCAGCGTTCCAACCGGCGCCGGCTCTCAAGGAGAGCAGGGCTACCGCAGCAGTTCTTCAGTTCTGCCTGCACGGGTAGTGGATGGTTGCCGGGATAATGCAGCCGTCCTCTGGTCTCCCGCAGTCTCGCCGAAGTCTCTTCCAGAAATGGATGTAGAATCTATGCCTGTATTGTCAGAAAATATGGCCGAAATTATGACAGCGGCGTCAGATAGAGCTTGCTAGTTTCTGACAAGTGGGCTATCCTGGAAGGCATGAGCGAGGCACCTCTGAGCAAGCGCGTCCAACGCCGGATCCGGGCGAAGGGCGCAGGCGCCGTCTTTGGGGCCAGGGATTTTCTGGATCTGGGCAGCCGTGCGGGCGTGGATCAGACCCTCTCACGCCTGGAGCGGAGCGGATTCATCCGCCGGGTCAGCCGGGGCGTTTACGACTACCCGCGCCGGAACGAGCGGCTGGGAATGACGCTCAGTCCATCTCCTGACGAGGTAGTACGCGCCGTGACGAAGCGGGACGCCAGCCGGGTCCAGGTGACGGGTGCCGAGGCGGCAAACGCGCTCGGCCTCTCGACGCAGGTGCCGGGGCGGATCGTCTATCTAACGGACGGGGAGAGCCGCCGGATGCAGATCGGGGGCCAGGTGGTCGAGCTGCGCCACACCACTCCCCGCAACCTGGCGACGGCCGGGAAGATAAGCGGGACGGTCATTCAGGCGCTGCAACACCTGGGCCGTGAGCATATTGGCGAGAGCACGGTGCACCATCTGCAGCGCGTTCTCTCTGAGCGCGACAAGCAGAGACTGCTCCGGGACCGGATCTATGCGCCGGCGTGGATGCAGCCGGTCCTTCTGGAGATCGCCGGCGGCAGTGCGGAGTAGCGGAGATGGACACCATCGCGACCGGCTCCGCGGCCGACCGCCGGGATCTCTTCACCGAGACCGGAAGCCGGCGCGGCCTTCCCCCCGCCATGATCGAGAAAGACTTTTGGGTCTGCTGGATCCTGAAGCAGGTCAGCACCCTGGAAGAGATCGGCCCGAACCTCATCTTCAAGGGCGGTACCTCGCTCTCGAAGGTGTTCGGACTCATCCAGCGTTTCTCTGAAGACATCGACCTCTCGATCCGGCGTGACTATCTCGGCTTCGAGGGCGACACGGATCCGGAGAAGGCGGCGTCCAGGACGAAGCAGCGGGAGCGCGTCCTCTCCCTCCGGGAGACCTGCCGCGCGTGTGTCCAGGGGGTGCTGCTCCCGGCGCTGACCGAGCGGCTCACGGGATTATTGGGGCGGGAAGGCTGGAGTCTAATGCCTGACGGTGAAGACCCCGGCACCCTTGACTTCGTCTACCCCTCCGCGGCACCGGTCCGTCGAGGCCGCCAGGCGTTCGGGTGGGCCATGCCCTCTTACCTCCGGCGCAGCGTCAAGCTGGAGTTCGGCGCCGGCAGTGATCCGTACCCGGTCGGCAATTATCCGATCACGCCTTTCGCCGCCGAAGTGTTCCCGCAGCTTTTCGCCGAGCCCCGCTTCCCGGTGACCGTGCTGGAGGCGGAGCGAACCTTCTGGGAGAAGGCAACGCTTGCTCACGCCGAGTATCACCGTCCGGCGGGTAGTCCCACTCCGCTCCGGATCTCCCGGCACTACTACGACCTGTACCAACTGGCGTCGAGCGATCACGGTCGGCGGGCGCTCTCCGACCGCCATCTCCTCCAGCGCGTCGCGGAGCACAAGCGGGTGTACTTCGCGTCCGGCTGGGCGCATTACGAGACGGCGCCTACCGGCGGGCTCCGCCTGGTGCCTCCCGTCGCACGTCAGAAGGAGATCGCGCACGACTATGAGCAGATGCGTGACTACTTTTTCGGTCCCTTCTCCACGCTGGAGCAGGTGATGGAAAACGCTGCGCTCTCTCGAGGACCAGATCAATTCCCCCTAGGATCTTCGACGGAATGGCCGCGGTTGCCCGTTCGCCCGAAGGATGCATGGGCACAGCCCAGGTGCGGGTCCCGACTGCGCTCCCGGTCGCTTCAGGCTGCGGTTCGTCCCCAGCAGGCGTGGGACGGCGGGCCTTCCGGTGGGGTCGGGTCCCCGAGCCGCTTCCGCCGGCCGCCGAAGGACGACAGCGAAGTGGACCGGACGACCGGACGACGGTGCCTCCAGAGGCCCAGGATTCCCGGGATGGGATTTCCGAGGCCGGATTCCCGCAGGAATGAAAGCGGCCTATCCAGGGCGAAAGGGTGTCGCGGCGGCCGTCCGGAAAGGCCCACACCGCCGTGCGCAGGCTTTCGGCGCGCAAGCGATGATGACGGGGGCGTCGGGGCCGCGCGGGTGGGCGCGCCACTTCCCGCGGGGCAAGGGGCTCGACGAGACGCCCTTCCGGGTCCGCCTCCCGTCGGCGTAGGCGAGGAGCCCGAACGGACGCGCGGGTTACTGCGGAGCAGCGTTTCAACCGGTGCCGGAAGCCGCTTGCTCTCAATAGTGTAGGATAGCCGCATCCCTTCTTCCGTCCTAACTCGCCTCCGGAACCGTGCCGCATCGGAACCCCAGCGACGGTTGGCCGGGAGGGCTTTCAGGAGACAGCGATGGACGAATTCGATCTGCTTACCCTTTATGAAGACGGCTGGCACAGCGAAAAGCACGGCCGGCTCAACTCCGAGACGCTCTCCAACATCCTGGACCGGCTCTCCCGGGAAAACTGGCAGGTCCTCTGTACGACCGCGGATTCGGAGGGGTACATGACGGAGGTCCTCCTGAAGCGCCGCGTGGACGAGCAGCGCGTGGTCGGGTAGCCGCGTGAACCGGTTGTCGCGCGCCGGCCGCTCCCGCCGCGAGCGGGTCGATTGATCCGTCGAGCGGGACGGTAAAGAGAGGTGAGCCACCTCCCGCACGGATGTCAAAGCCGGCGCAACACAAACGTTAGAAACTCGCACGATCTGAGGGGGTCCTAAAGGCGGATCAAGCGGATTGGCTCCTGGAGACCCGTGGATGCGCCTGCGCCTCATTCTGGCCCTGCTCTTGCTCGGCATCGCGCTTCCCGCCGGTGCGGCACCGGCGCGCCGCAAGCCGGCGGCTCGCAAGCCGGCCGCTCGCGCCGTGAGGCAGGTCGCGCGAGCGCCGCGGGTCGTCGCTCCGGAGCATCCGCAGTTTCTGCGGGATGTGGCGCCGATTCTCGACAAGCAGGGCTGCTCGGTTGCGGCGTGTCACGGAAAATTCGGAGGCCGCGGCGACTTCCAGGTCTCCCTCCTCACGCTGGCCCCGGACGACGACTACGCGCCGATCGTCCTGGGATCCCGCGGGCGGCGCGTCAATCTTCAGGAGCCGGAGCAGAGCCTGCTGCTCCTGAAGGCCACGGCAGCCGTGCCGCACGGCGGCGGCATGCGCTTCAAGAAGGGGTCGCTTCCGTACCTCACCCTCCTCAACTGGCTGAAAG
>CAYQDT010000567.1:3451-3739 GCA_964416225.1 uncultured bacterium | reverse complement strand
CACGCGCTGACGGTGACCCTGAGCGCCTTCCTGCTCTTCCTGGTCGAGCCGATGATCGCTCGGATCCTGGTCCCCTCTTTCGGGGGCTCGGCCGCCGTCTGGACGACCTGCCTCCTCTTCTTCCAGGTGGTCCTGCTGCTCGGCTACCTGTATGCTCACTGGTCGGCGACCTACCTCCGGCCGCGGACTCAGGCCCGAATGCATGGGGTGCTGCTTGTCGTGAGCCTGGCGCCGCTGCTGCCGTGGCTCGGCCGCGCCGCACACCCGCACCCCGGCGCCGACCCGACG
>CAYQDT010000567.1:0-3441 GCA_964416225.1 uncultured bacterium | reverse complement strand
CGACGCCGCGGTCGTCACCGGGCAATCGCTGGCGCAGACCTTTACGGTCGGAATCACCGGGCAACTCGCCCAGGTCAACCTCCAGATCTACAAATCGACGAATACGGTCAATGACCCGACGTTCGAGATCCTGGCGATCCTCTTCGGAGTGGTGGGCCTGCCGTATTTTCTGCTCTCCGCCACCACTCCGCTGCTGCAGTCGTGGTTCCGGCGAACGCTCCCGTCGGGCGCCGAGAACCGCGGCGCGTACTGGTTCTACGCCCTCTCCAATGGCGGCTCGATGGCGGCGCTCCTGAGCTACCCGACGCTCGTGGAGCCGAATGCCAGCCTCTGGATGCAGCGGATTGGTTGGGCGGCGGGTTACGTCCTCTTCGCCGTGACCTGCGGCGCGACGGCGCTGGGCCTGGCGCGCGCCAAAGAGTGGTCTCCGGAGAGCGCAGGCGGCGCAGTAAGCGCAGATGGCGCGGAGAGCGCGGAGACGCCGCGCCCGCAGCTCGGCGACTACCTCCGCTGGCTCGCGCTTTCGGCATGCTCCTCGGTGCTGCTGATCGCCACCACGACGCACCTGACGCAGAACGTGGCCGCCATCCCGCTCCTCTGGGTGCTGCCGCTCGCGCTCTACCTGCTGTCATTCATCATTTGCTTTTCGCGGCCGGAGTGGCGCTGGAGCCCCGCGTTTCTGGCGTTCCCGGCGCTAGCCGTCGCCGGGCTGGCGTACGCCGCTTCCGATGCCTTCCACAATGCGCCGATTCAGCTCCTCATTCCGCTGATCTGCTTCGGCCTCTTCGTGGTCTGCATGGTCTGCCACGGAGAGCTCGCGCGGCGCAAGCCGGCGCCTCGCTCTCTCACCGCGTTCTACCTGACCCTCTCGGTGGGGGGAGCCCTGGGTGGAATCTTCGTGGCCGTGGTGGCGCCACGGATCTTCAGCGGCTATGAAGAGCTGCCCATCGGCATCGCGACGGCTGCCCTGCTTGCGCTGTTCCTGCTGTACCGGGAGCCGGGACCGACCCACCGGCAGTTTGCCTGGATAAGCCTTGGCGCGATGACGGTGGGCCTGATCGTATGGATGGCGCGCGACGTCGAAACGGCGCACCGGCAGGCACGGGTGATGCGGCGCAACTTCTACGGGGTGCTCCACGTGACGGACCCGGACGACCCGTCCGCCGAGGGAGCCGTCCGGAGTCTCACCAACGGCACGATCATGCATGGCGAGCAGTTCCTGGACCCGGCGCGCGCCATGCATCCCACCACCTATTACGCCCGGGACTCCGGCGTGGGGCTGGCCATCCTGGAGGCGCAGAAGGGAGGGCCGGTGAAGGTGGGCGTGGTCGGGCTGGGTACCGGGACGCTGGCCGCGTATGGGCGGTCCGGCGACGCGTTCCGGTTCTACGAGCTGAATCCGCAGGTGCTGGCCGTGGCCAACGAGCAGTTCTCATTCCTGCGCGGCTCCCACGCGCGGGTCACCACCGTTCTGGGAGACGCGCGGCTCTCCCTGGAGGCGGAGCCGCCGCAGAGGTTCGACGTGCTCGCGGTGGATGCGTTCTCCAGCGACTCAATCCCCGTTCACCTGCTGACCCGGCAGGCGTTCGCGCTTTACGCGCGTCACCTCCAGCCGGGCGGCGTGCTGGCGGTGCACGTATCCAACCGGTACGTTGATCTGGTACCCATCGTGGAGCTGGGCGCCCGGGGCGCGGGACAGGAAGCGCGCCTCGTGGAGAACGAGGATGACGACGACGAGCACGTCTCCGCGTCGAGCTGGGTGCTCGTGACGCCACGCCGCGCGTTATTCCAGGCGCCCCCGTTCAAGCAAGTCGCGACGCAGATCGAGCCGCGGAACGACCTGCGACCGTGGACGGACGACTACAGCAACCTGTTTCAGGTGCTGAAAAGGCAGTAGCGGCCCGTTTCCGGCGGTGCCGCCCGCTGGATGGTCAACCGTGGAAGAGGGGCATGGCGGCCAGTGCCGCCATGCCCCTCTGAGTTCCGCCGCCGGGAGCCGTCCCTACCCCTCCAGCATCAGCCGCTCCGGGTTCTCCAGCAACTCCTTGATCCGCACCAGGAACTGTACGGCCTCGCGGCCGTCGACGACGCGGTGGTCGTAGCTGAGCGCCAGGTACATCATCGGGCGGATGACGATCTCGCCGGCGACCACGATCGGCCGCTCCTCGATCTTGTGCATCCCGAGGATGCCGACCTGCGGCGGGTTGAGGATGGGCGTGGAGAGGAGCGAGCCGAAGACGCCGCCGTTCGTGATGGTGAAGGTGCCGCCGCGGAGGTCCTCCAGCGTGAGCGCGTGCTCCTTCGACTTTTTCGCGTATCCGGCAATCGCCTGCTCGATCTCGGCAAAGGAGAGACGGTCCGCATTCCGCACCACGGGCACCACTAGCCCCTCCGGGTCTCCGATGGCGACGCCGATATCGTAGTAATGCTTCAGGACGAGTTCTTCGCCCTGGAGCTCCGCGTTGATCTGCGGAAACGCCTTGAGCGCCCCGATTGTCGCCTTGGTGAAGAACGACATGAAGCCGAGGCTCACGCCATACCGCTCCTTGAACGTATCTCGCCAGCGAGAGCGCATAGCCATCACCGAGCTCATGTCCACCTCGTTGAAGGTGGTGAGCATGGCGGCCGTGCGCTGGGCCTCCACCAGGCGCTGTGCGATCGTGAGGCGCCGGCGTGAGAGACGCTGCCGCGTCTCCGGACGGCCGTCGCCCGGCTTTGCGGCGACCGGTAGGGGCTGCGCGCCCCCCGCCGGGATCGTCACGGGTGGGGCGGCTTCCGCACGAGGCGGTGCCGCGGTGCGGCCGTTCTCCCCGTCGCCGACGTAAGCCTGCACGTCCGCGCGAGTTATCTTGCCGCCGGGCCCGCTCGCGGGCACCTGGCTCAGGTCCACGTGGATCTCCTGGGCCACCCGCTCCGCCAGCGGCGTGGCGCGCACCTCCACCGGGGTGGCGGCGCCCCCGCCCTGGGTTGCCGATACGGCGGTGGCCGCGGTGCCGGCACCGATCCCGGCCGGCTCGCTCTTCGGGGCGGAGGCCGCTTCTTCGGCGGCGACCAATCCGATCACGTCGCCGGGGTGAACGGTGGCCCCGGCCTCCGCGAGCACCTGCTCGAGTGTCCCGGTGGCGTCCGCGGCCACTTCAACGTTCACCTTGTCCGTTTCCAGCTCCACCAGGGACTCTCCCACGCGCACCGGCTCGCCCGGCTGCTTCATCCAGCGGGAAACGGTGGCTTCCACCACCGACTCCCCCAGCGTGGGAACGCGTACCTCAACCGACATGCTCCACCTCAGGATTCAGGGACGGGTCCACGGAAGTGGGCCCGTAATTGAAGGCAGCCTCGATGATCCGCGCTTGCTCCCGAACGTGCCACTCATGCGAGCCCTCGGACGGGCTCGCGCGGCGGGTGCGACCGATGTAGCGCAGCGGCAGCCGGTTTCGGAGC
>CAYQDT010000566.1:0-3742 GCA_964416225.1 uncultured bacterium | reverse complement strand
CCCGCCGGGCGATCCCCTCACCCAGCAGGCTCACCGCCCGGCCGCGGAGCGAATGGTACCGTCCGCCTTCCCATCGCTCCCGCTGCGAGGCGGCCTGCGACGCGGACACCGGCATCTGCGCCAGTACGAGGGCCTCCGGCACGTAGCCGACGCTCATTCCAGCGGTGCGCAGGAGGTCCAGGCCGTAGTCCAGGTCTTCGGTGAGGCTGTCCCCCCGCCACTGCACCGCCTCCACTACCGGGCGCGTGAACGCCATTCCGTTACCCTTGAGGCCCACACTCCATCCGAGGCGATCCGCGCCTAACGGGCGGACGTGGTTGCAGAGAGCGAGCGCTCCGGCCATCAATGCGGTGCGCCAGCTCTCTTGTTCATTCAACACGCCATACCGTCCCTGGAGCGCGCAAAATCCACGCGCATCGGACCGGGCGGCGAGCTGCCTCCCCATCGTGCGCAGGAACTCCGGATGCACCCAGGTATCGGCGTCCACCACCACGAAGGCGGCCGGCGCCTCCGGACGCCGAAGGAGTTGGCCCAGGGCCCAGTTCAACGCGTACCCCTTGCCCCGCTCCCGCAGGTCATGCCGCTCCAGGACCGTGACCCCGAAGCCCCGCGCAATCTCCGCGGTCGCATCCGTGCAATTGTCCGCGACCACGACTACCTCGTAGCGTTCGGCTGGGTACGTTTGCTCGCGCAGGCTCCGGAGGGTGGCGGCGAGAACCAGTTCCTCGTTGTGAGCCGGTACGAGCACAGTCATGCCCAGCGACGTGGCAGCTTCTCCTCCCGAGCAGCGAGCCTTCCGTCCGCTGCTCGCCGCCGCGACCAGCAGCAGCGAAAGGTAACCCAGGCTGCCGAGGACGATACCCGCGAGAGCGATGAGGACCAGCGCGTATAGGACAGGCATGCCGCTACCCCCGGGAAGCGCGCCCACTGCGATGGGATGAAGTGCGCTCAGCTCGATTCAGGACCACACCCAGCACCCGCTCCGGGTCCAGCTGTGAGAGTGCTCGCGAAACCACCTCACGCGGGGTCACGCCCGCATGGACAACCATCACGGCACCGCTCAGCGCCGGCATCACGGGCTGCATGTTGCCCGTGGCAACCGCCGGGAGATCCACTACCACGATGTCACAGGCCCGCTGTGCTTCTTGCAGGAGGAGTCCGATCTCGGGAGCGCGGGCGACCCGTGCCGGATTCGCCGGCCTCCTTCCACCGGGAAGGAAGAGAAGATCCGCCTCCGGCGTCTTGATTTGAAGCCAGCTTGGACGCCGATTGTCACCCTCCACCAGTTCTGTGATCCCCTCTTCATCGCTTGGAAGCCCAAGCGTCCGGCGCACATCGTCGCCCTGGCTCAGGTCAATGAGCGCCACCCGCTTGAAGGTGCTGCGGGCCGCGCTGATCGCCAGATGCAGCGCCAGCGTCGTCTTCCCTTCGCCGGGAACGGCGCTGGTAACGCCGATCACCCAGGTGCCGGGAGCGTCCGCCAGGCGGAGCTCGAGCGCCATGAACAACTCGACAAATTCCGCCGGTGGGGCGCCGATTTCGAGCTCAAGGGTGCGGACGGAGGCCGGAGCCAGGTCAGGCTCCATCCAGGGATCGAGCTCCTCACGCAGATCCCGATGGGGCTCGCCAGCGGAGATTTTGATCGGATCGACCGCGTCACTCTTCCGGGGTGCTTTCCTGCTCGCTATAGACATCAAATCTACCTCGTTAGCGTCCTTCCGCGAGACTGCGCCGTCCAAGGTCCGGCGGGAGGCTGGCGACACCGGGCACGGTGGAAAAATCGGGAAGGGTGGCCAGTACGGGGAACCCAAAGGCCCGCTCCACGTCTTCCGCGTAGCGGACCGAGGTATCCAGCCACTCCCTCAAGAACACGAGCCCGAAGCTCAATACCAACCCGGCCACACAGGCCGCAACGAGGAGCAGCAGCGACTTCTTGCCGCCGGTGGTCGCTTCCGCGTAGACCTGTCCGATCGGCGTGAGCGTCGAGCTGGCCGTCACCCCCTCCAGGTTGCCCTGAATGCGAGTATCTTCCCGCTGCTTGAGCAGCTTCTCGTATTGCGTCTTGAGAATGTCGTAATCCCGCATCCGGTCCGTGAGCGTCCGCTGGGAGCTCGGCAGCTTCTGCATGCGCCGCTCGTCCTCGTCGATCCGGCGCTGCAGCAGTTGCACGCGGGCCCTTTGGGTCTCCTCGGCGACGTTTGCGTCCGTAAGCTGCTGCATCAAGGAGCGGTACTCCGGGTTTTCCTGGAGCTTCGTTTCCACCACATTCGCGCTTCCGGCACTGACCCGGTCCCTTTCGACACTCGCTTTTAGCGCCGCGATGCGCCGGTCGATATCCTGAATCTCATCGCTGGCCGGCTTGTATTCGGCCAGCATCTGCTCGCGGTCCGCCGTGAGCTGCCGGAGCTGGCGAACCCGCGGATCATCCATGAGCGTCTGCTCCAGGACGCTCCGCGGCTTGATCTGCGAGAGGCGGCGCTTGATGGCGTCGCGCTTCTTCTCGCTGTCGCGCGACGCGATCTTCAGGTCGTCCAGTTGTGCCCGGAGCAGTGAAAGCTGCTTGAGATCCGCCGCTTCCTGTTCCGGCGTATTACCAAGGTTCGCCTGTTTGAACTGGATCAGCGCCTGTTCAGCCTCCCGCATGCGCCGCTCGTAGCTCTGAATCTGGGTGCTCAAGAACCGCTCGGTGGCCACCGACTTAGCCTGTTTGGACTGGCCGGCCGCCCTCACAAACTCTTTCTGGAAAGACTTCACTAGGCGCTCACACTCGCCTGGTTGGTCCCAGACAAGGGTGATGGTAAAGACCTCGTCACTGGGGGCATCGACCGAAAGGTTGGAGCGGAGGTCCCGCATACGGCGATCCCTGGCTCGCGGGTCCACCTTGACCGGCCGATCCAGGTTGGCGTTGGCCAGGACCCTTTCCAGAAATCCGCCCGGCTGGTCATCGCTGATGAGGTCCTTGAACTGGCTCACGTTCCGCTGCGCGGCGGTGATCCAGGTCTGGTTGTCCGGGGTTAATCCGAGCCCGGCGGCAACCGGGTCTTTCACCACGCGCGTCGAGGCCCAGGCAGCGTATTTCCGGGGCTGCTTGATCAGAACGACTGCGGGCACGATCGTCGTGCCGACCAGGCACACCACGAATAGCCGCCGCTGCCGGAAGAATGACGCGCGTAAGCGTTGGGCGAACGTTACAGACTGGTACATTGATTAACCTTGCGCAGATGCAGCGAGTTCTGGCTACGGCTTTCTAAAAGACCCAGGATTACCGGCACCTCGGAGCCCTAATTCAAGCCCCGACTACGGCGCTCCCGCTCTTGCCGCCGGCCGTCCCACAGCGGACTCCGGTCGCCTGGCAGGTCAGGCCGGCCAGCTCCTGCCCGTGGTGCCCCGCGGCATGGGCGAGAGCGCGCGGAACCCCGTAGGCAGCTCGGCAGAAGGTCTCTGCACCCGATCCTCGGGCCGGATCAGAAGGCGAACAGGGAGGTGAGACCGGACAGCGCTCCCAGTTGGGACAGGAAGGTGAGGGGCCCTTTCCGCTGCCGGTTCTGGTGCGGTGGGATAAAAACCACATCCCCCGTCTTCAGCGCGACGTCTTTGCGCGGCTTGTCGCGCTTTTTGAAGAGCTCCGTTAGATCCACTTTCATCGGATCCTGTCCCCGACGGAGCACCTGGACCCCACGGAGGTCCACCCGTGATGGATCCAGTACCGCCATCAACTCCGGTCCGCCGGTCATAATGAGCT
>CAYQDT010000565.1:0-3752 GCA_964416225.1 uncultured bacterium | reverse complement strand
GCCCGGGCCGCCGCCGCGCTGGCGCTGGCGGGCGCGCTCGCCGCGGCGCTCGCCGTCGCCGCGCCGGATCGGAGTGGGACCCGGCGGCAGCCGGGTCCGGCGCTGGAGCCCCCCACCTCGCCCTCAATTCTGGTGGTGGTGGACGACGAGCGGACCGGGCGGCAGGTGCTGCTGACGCCGGCCGCCGGGCTCAGCATGGGAGAGCGCTGATGGGCCGTCACGGATGGTATTCGGCCGCGGCGGGGGCGATGCCCGGTTTGCTGCTCGGTCTGCTGCTCGGCCCGGGCGCCCGCTCCTGCGCCGCACAGGAAGCCGTCGCCGATCAGCTCCGGCTGCGGGTGGCGGAGGTCTCGCGCAGCATTGATCTCGCGCGGGACCGGGCGGAGTACCTGACGATCACCGTGGAGATTGCCGGGACTGATGCGGGCCGCCTGCGCCGGGTCCAGCCGCTCCGGGACGATTTCCAGGTCGTGGCCGGGAAGAAGGAGCTGCCGTGCCGCTGGCTCCGCGGCGGCTCGCTGCCGGAGGACCCGCACCGGCTGCGGTTCACCCTCGGGTTCTCCATGCCGCCGGCTTCGGTCCGAGCGGTGGACTTCCGGGCGAACCTGCCGCGCCTCGAGGGAAGCGACGCGCGCGAGGTGCGGCTCACCGGGCTTCGCCCGGGAGACGAGCCGGGCCACGGAGGAACCGAAGAGCGGATCCGGGTCACCGCGTTCCGGGAGGAGCCGTACGCTCCGCCGGCGCTCCCGCCCGCCGGGACGCACTTCGGCAAGGGCGGCCCGATCGACACGCGCGTCTTCCGCGCCGGAACCGGGGAGAAGGGCGCTCCGGAGCGGGCGGTGCTGCTCTCCTTCTACACCCATGACCTGGACCTGTATGATCCCACGCTGGAGGTCTCCGGCAGTCTCCTGGTGGAGGGCGGCCCGCCCGCGCCCCTCCTCTCCACCCTTCTCCAGCGGGATCCGGCCCGCTCCGTGAAGTCCCCGCCCTATCCCCCCTTCGTGACCGGCCACTTCTACTTCGCCGTGCCGCGCCAGGGGCGCGCGGTGGGAGCGCTGCTCCGTTTCGTCCGCCGCCCGTCCGCACCGCCGGCCCGGAAGCTGCTGATCCGCGATCTGCCGGTTCCCGGCCGGGAAGCCGCCGCGCCGCGCTGACTTCGTCCCGCCGCGAAGGATCATTCGTGGGCCGCGTCACGATTCTGGGCCGTCTCGCGTACCTCGGATAGATCGCCGGCCTCCCTTCCGCATGGATCGGAAATCAGTCGGATGTCAGCCGGAAGGAGGTCGGGATACGGAGGACGGACCGATGCGTAAGCAACCCGGGTGGCTCGGCGCGCTGCTGCTCGTGACGAGCGGGGCGCTGGTGGCCGCAAAGGAGCCGCCGCGAAATGACCTGATCGTCCACGAATGGGGGACGTTCCTGGCGATGCAGGGCGCGGACGGAATGGCGCTGGACGGAATGTACCACGAGGAGCACGCGCTGCCGGGCTTCGTGCACGCGCGGAGCCGGGACCAATTACAGCTGCCGTCCGTGAACCTCAAGGGCGAAACGCCGGTGGTCTACTTCTACACGCCCGTGCGGGAAGAGGTCACCGTACGGGTCCGTTTCCCGAGAGGCCTCTGGACCCAGTGGTATCCGCAGGCATCCCAGGTCGGTCCCGCGCTGGAGAGCACGGGCTCGCCGCCCGCCTTGAAGAACGGGCATATCGCCTGGCACGCGGAGCTGATCCCGGATGCGAGCGCCGCCGCGTCGCTGCCGCGAACCGACCCGAAGGCGCTCTGGAACTATGCCCGTGAGGTAGACGCGGCGTACGTCCGCACCAGGGACCCGCTGCGCGGGCAGGCCGAAGAAACCGAGCGGTATCTCTTCTACCGCGGCCTCGGCGAGGCACCCCTGCCGGTCCGGATCACCACGGAGGTGGGAGGGACCCTTTCCTGGACCGGTTCTCCGGCCCAATCGGCGGGGCGCCTCTTCGTCCTCCGCGTGGAGAAGGGGCGGGGCGCCTATCGCTCCTTCCCGGAGCTGCGCGCCGGCGCGCCCCGGTCCCGCGTCATTCCCGGCGCGTCGGAGCTCCAGCCCCTCTCGGAGCTCACCCGGCGTCTTTCGGCGGAGCTGGCGAGCGGGCTGACGGAGAGCGGGCTCTACCCCAGGGAGGCGCTGGCCATGGTGCACACCTGGCAGCACAGCTACTTCGAGACGGATGGGGTGCGGGTCCTCTTTATCCTGCCGCAGGCGTGGACCGAGGCGTTGATCCCGATGGAGATCGACCCGCGCCCGCGCCGGCTCGTCCGGACAATGGTCGGCCGGCTGGAGCTGCTGACCCCGGAGCGGCAGCTTGTGGTGGAGGAGGCGGTGCGGAGGCTTTCGGCAGCGGACGCGTCGCGCCGCGAGCAGGCGTTCCTGACCCTGCGGGAGGCCGGTCGCTATGCCGAGCCGATCCTGCGGTGCGTCCAGCGGGAGACGGGTGACCCCGACGTGCGGGAGGTCTGCCGCCGGCTGCTGCTGAGCAGCTTCGTGACGGAGCTGCGCGCGGCCGTGAACGACCCCGTGACGGGAGAGAGGACGGGGACGGCGGAGGAGGGCTCGAAGGTCTTCGTCCGCGCCCAGCTGGCCAGCCTGCTGCGCGAGATCGGCAGGGATGACGAGGCACGGCAGGAAGGCGCGGCGGCGCTGCAGCAGTTGCAGCGGATTCCCGAGCCGCCGTTCAGCGAGCCCGCCGCGCGCCACCACCTGCGCGCCTACGCCCGCTCCCTGGAAGGTACGGGAGACGGCCCCGCCGCCCTGGCGGCCTACGAGCGGTTTGTCCGGTGGGGCAGCCAGGTCAAGCGCTGCGGCGGCTGTCACCAGACGGAGGGCCCCCGCGACATGTCCTGGTTCCGGGACTGGTGGGCCGGCAAGAAGCTGGCGGCGTACGCGGCGCGCACGGGGCAGGCGGCCGACCTGATTGCCCGCGGCGAGAGGGCGCTGGCCGGGAACCCCGGAGACACGGCCACGCAGATGGTGCTGGCCTACCTCTACACCGCCCGCGGCGAGACCGGAAAGGCGGACCGGATGTGGAGCTCCGTCACGGCCCCGTCCCCCGGCACGCCGCTCCGGGGCGCCGCGAGCCCGCCGCGGGAACCGGCGGTCCGCTGACGCTTCCCGGAGGCTGGTGTTCCCGGCAGAGCGGAGCAGTCCCGGCATGGTCCGTCACGTCCACCGGTGCCAACCGGCACGGCGGCGGACCATGCCCCTTTTCCGCCTCCGGATGGCCTCCAGCGGAGGATCCGGCTGCCGGCCATCCGCACCTGGAGATCCACCGCATTGCGCATTCCGAGCCGTGCGCACCGGGGCGCGGCCGCATCGTGGTCGAGACCGGTCATCCGTGGCGGCCGGCCAGCTTTTCGTGATTTGCCGGACGTCCACACGGCGCACCTGCTCGCGCGCGTGTCAACAGACGGGAAAAACAGGTTCCTCCGCGCTTTTGGTGAAGCGACGGCATCAGCATGCGGTCGCCTGGGCCCCAATGAAAACGAGACGTGGATACTGGAGCTTACGCGGTGTCGCGGAACTGGAGACCGCCACCCGTGACTAGATCGAACAGTACAACACTGCCGCGAATCCGTACAGTTGGATCGTAACCCTGTAGAAAATCATTCGCGGCATCAACAAGGTCCACGGAGGTTCCTGAATCGGGACGCTACTGTGGTTGAGCCGAAATCCCCTGTCACATTGCCAGGCAACGGTTAGGCACGGAAGGCTGTCAGGAGATT
>CAYQDT010000564.1:0-3753 GCA_964416225.1 uncultured bacterium | reverse complement strand
CAGAAGGAGTACTACCGCTTCTACGCCTTCTTCAACCACGTTCCGGAGGCGGGGCTGGACGGCTACAAGGGAAACGCGGTGCCGTTCATGCGGGTGCCGTCACCGGATCAGGAAGCGCGGGAGAAGACGCTGGAGGCGCGGATCACTCAGCTGGACGCGGACACGAAGGCCCGTGTGAAGCTGGCCGCCGTGAAGATGCCGTCGTGGGAAGCGGGTATGCAGAACGGGGAGCCGCCCTCCGCGCTGGAAGGCGTGAGGGCACACTATTCGCTGAAGGACGGCCGGGTGTCCGACCTTTCGGGCAACGTGCCGGACGGAACGGTGGTCGGGAAAACCGTCACGGTACCGGGGTTCGCGGGTCCGGCGCTCCAGTTCGACGGAACCACCTACGTCACCCTTGGCGACAGCATCGGCTTTGACCGCACCGACCAGGCCTCCTACGGCGCCTGGATCTATCCCACCAGCAATGACGCGGGGGCGGTGCTCTCCCAGATGGATGATGCGGACCACAGCCGCGGCTGGGACCTCTATCTCCAGGGCGGACGGGCATTTGTTCACCTCATCCACGAGTGGGACAAGAACGCGATCCGGGTGAACACCAAGGAGGCAATGGCGCTGAACCAGTGGCACCACGTCTTCGTCACCTACGATGGCAGCGCGAAGGCCAAGGGCGTTCGCGTCTTCGTAGACGGCAAGCCCCAGGAACTCGACGTCACGCATGACACGCTAACCGGCACCATCCGCACCGAGAAGCCCGCTCGCATCGGCGCGCGCACGCCGGGCTCGCCATTCAAGGGCCGGATCGAGGAGGTGCGGGCTTACAGTCGGGCGCTGTCGGCGCACGACGTGGAGGAGCTGTATCGCTGGGAGCGGGTGCGTCCGATCGTGAACGTGGCGCGCGAGAAGCGGACTCCGGCACAGCAGACGGAGCTGGAGACCTACTTCCTGCTTCGCTTCGACGAGCCGTACCGGAAGCTGACGGAAGAGCTCGAGGCCGCACGCAAGGAGAAGGCGACGGTCGAGGCGGCGATCCCCACCACCATGGTGATGCAGGAGATGGAGAAGCCGCGCGAGACCTTCATGCTTCTGCGCGGGCAGTACGACAAGAAGGGCGAGAAGGTAACGGCCGCCACACCGACGGTGCTGCCGCCCATGCCGGCCGGCCTTCCCGACAATCGCCTCGGGCTGGCGAAGTGGCTCGTCGACCCCAGCCACCCGCTCACCGCACGCGTGGCGGTAAATCGCTATTGGCAGCTCTACTTCGGGCAGGGGCTGGTCCGTACTTCCGAAAACTTCGGCCTTCAGGGTGAGCGGCCGAGCCATCCGGAGCTGCTGGACTGGCTGGCCACGGAGTTCATCCGCACCGGCTGGAACGTAAAGGCGATGCAGCGGCTGATCGTCACCTCGGCCACCTATCGCCAGAGCTCGGCGGCATCTTCCACGCTGACGGCACGTGACCCGGATAATATCCTGCTCGCGCGCGGACCGCGCTTCCGGCTCCCCGCGGAGCTGATTCGGGACCAGGCATTGGCGGTGAGCGGGCTGCTGGTGCCCAAGATCGGCGGTCCGTCGGTCCGGCCGTACCAGCCGGCGGGGCTCTGGGAAGAGATGGCTTTCGGCGGCAATTTCACGGCCCAGAGCTACCAGCAGGACCACGGCGAGGCCCTGTACCGGCGCGGAATGTACACCTTCTGGAAGCGCACGGTTCCGCCTCCCGCACTTCAGGCCTTTGATGCGCCGGAGCGGGAGTTCTGTATGGTCCGGCGCTCGGTGACGAACACGCCGCTGCAGGCGCTCGTGCTGATGAACGATCCGACCTACGTGGAGGCGTCCCGTAAGCTGGCGGAGCGCCTCCGGACGGAGGTCGCCGCCATCCCGCAGGACCGGATTCGCTATGCGTTCCGGCTGGTTCTCTGTCGCCCGGCGCGTGAGGAAGAGGTGCGCGTGCTGCAGAGCGTCTATGAAACGCAGCTCGCGCGGTTCCAGAAGGACGAGACCGCCGCGAAGAAGCTGCTGTCCGTGGGCGAATCGCCGCGGAACCAGACGATCTCCCCCGCGGAGCTCGCTGCCTGGACCAGCGTCTGCAGCGTGATCCTGAACATGGACGAGGTGATTACCAAGGAATGACGGATGGGGCTGGAGACGAGCTGCGCCGACCGGTGTCCCGGTAGGCCGCCCAGGACCGCCGCCAGGATGCCGGCGTCCGGCACGGCAGCGATGTGAGCCGCCGACCACGTTCGGATGAAGTTGGGAGAGATGATGGACCCACGCGAAGAGTACCGCTTGATGCTGACCCGCCGGCAGTTGTTCGGACGGACCGCCACGGGCATTGGAGTCGCCGCTCTGGCGACCCTCCTGGGGGAGGACGCGATGGCCGCGCCCATCGCGCCGGGTCTTGCCGTGCCGCATGGCGCGCTGAAGGCGCTCCACCACGCGCCGACGGCGAAGCGGGTTATCTGTCTCCACATGTCAGGTGGACCGTCGCACATCGATCTGCTGGACTACAAGCCGCAGCTCGAGCAGCACCGCGGGATCGATCTGCCGGCCTCTGTGCGGATGGGACAGAGGATCACCGGTATGACCTCCGGGCAGAAGACACTCCCGGTGGCGCCCTCGATCTTCAAGTTCCAGCAGCACGGCAAGAGCGGCGCGTGGGTGAGCGAGCTGCTTCCCCACACCGCGAAGGTGGTGGATGACCTCTGCATCGTGCGCAGCATGCACACGGAGGCCATCAACCACGATCCGGCGATTACCTTCATCCAGACCGGCAGCCAGCAGCCGGGCCGGCCGAGCATCGGCGCCTGGCTCTCCTACGGTCTCGGCAGTGAGAACCAGAACCTCCCCGCCTACATCGTGCTGATCTCCCTCGCCAGTAACGGCGCGAATGACCAGCCACTGTTCGGCCGGCTGTGGGGGAATGGCTTCCTTCCTTCGCTGCACCAGGGCGTGAAGCTCCGCTCCACGGGCGATCCGGTGCTTTACCTGTCCGACCCGCCCGGGGTGGACCGGGGAACCCGCCGGCAGCTCCTGGACGCCGTCTCCAAGCTCAACGGCATGGCGGAGAAGAGCTTCGGCGACCCGGAGATCAACACCCGGATCGCGCAGTATGAAATGGCGTACCGCATGCAGAGCAGCGTGCCGGAGCTCATGGATCTCTCCCACGAGAGCGACAAGACCTTCGAGCTGTACGGGCCGAAGTCCCGGAAGCCGGGCACGTTCGCCGCCAACTGCCTTCTGGCCCGCCGGCTGGTGGAGCGCGGGGTCCGGTTCGTGCAGCTCTTCCACCGGGGCTGGGACCAGCACGGTAACCTTCCGGGCCAGATCCGGGTGCAGTGTGGCGACACAGATCAACCCGCCGCGGCGCTGATCCAGGACCTCAAGCAGCGCGGACTGCTGGAGGACACCCTGGTGATGTGGGGCGGTGAGTTCGGCCGCACCGTCTACAGCCAGGGCACGCTCACCACGACCGACTACGGCCGCGATCACCACGGCCGGTGCTTCACGCGCTGGATGGCCGGCGGCGGCCTGAAGGGCGGCCTCGTCTACGGGGAGACGGATGATTTCTCATACAACATCGTCCGCGACCCCGTGCACATCCACGACATGAACGCCACGGTTCTCCATACCCTCGGGATCGATCACACCCGCCTCACGTTCCGCTACCAGGGACGGGACTTCCGTCTGACCGACGTCGAAGGCAACGTGGCAACGCCGATCAACCACGTCACGTGCATGTCATGGCCGCAAGCGTGC
>CAYQDT010000563.1:0-3754 GCA_964416225.1 uncultured bacterium | reverse complement strand
GCCGGATTCGTGTATTGCGGGGCCTTGGCGATCTGCTGGGCCAGGATCTCACGGCGCCACCGCTCGCGCTTCGCTCCGCCGCTGCGCGTTACCTGGAGCGCGAGGTCCGAGACGAGCCGGTCCACGAGGTCCAGACCCAGCAGCCGGTGAAGCATCGAGCCGACCGCCGCGGCGTGGCGGTCCGGCGTCGCAAGCGCATCCAGCTGCTCGCCGTCGAAGAGGCACAAGTGCGCCAGGCTCGGGGGGAAGAGGTCGCTGAGCCGCGCCTGGAGCTCGTCGTTGCTGCCGCTCAGGCTCTTGCCGTCGCAGAAGCCGGAGAGCGTCTCCTCCGCGGCGGAACCGCGGCGGTTCCATCTGCGCGCGATGCTCAGGCAGAGTTGCTCGCCGGACTCCACGTAAGATACACCGAGGCTTACGTCCGCCGCGTCGGCGATCTTCCCGTCCGCGTCCCGGTGGAACTTCGCCAGCAGGTAGTCCGAGTAGGCTTGCGCGCCCACGCGGTCACCAAGCGAGCGAGCGCCGTAGAGCGCCAGGCCCGCCGACTGGAACAAGGTGCTCTTGCCGGCGCCGTTGTGTCCGCGGACGATCACCAGAGGACGCTGGCGGCCCTCGGCCGGCTGGGGGACGGACAGGTCCAGGCGGTTCGTGCCCCTGAACAGGCCCAAGTCCTTGACCGAGAGGCTAGTCAGTCGCATCGGCGCCCTCGAACTCTAGCGGAAGCTGGTCCGCGAGGATCGCGTCCTCCTCCCGCCACTCCTCGGCCAGCGCCTTCGCCAACTCCTCCTGCAGGCCGGCACGCCGCGCCATCCCGCTGTATCGGCGCTCGTGGTCGAGCATCTTCGCTACGAGGTCAACCGGCACGCCGTGCTCTCCGCAGAGGCTTGCGAGCAGCGCCTTGTGCCCGGCGTCGAAGTGCCCGTTGTCGTCCACGGGCCACTCCAGGTCGTAGCCGTTCACGCTCCGGAAGATCTCCGGCACCGAGTCCTCCCAGTCCTGCCGCTCGGTGCGCCAAATGCGCCGGATCTCGTGGAGCTCCTGCTCCTCGATCAACGCCATCGTCGGGTCCGGCCCGTTCTCCCTGACCGCGCGCTGCGCCCGCAGCACCCGTTCCAGCACCTGCTTGCTCGCCTCAAGCTTGTATGTCCGCGCCGCGAGCGTCCCGTCCTTCTTCAGGATGACGCGCCCGTCGCGGCCCTTGAAGTCCCGGAACTCGCGCTTGCGCTGCGGGTCCCCCGTCTCCGCGAGCCACTCCCGGACCTCGAACAGGGGCTCCAGCCAGTCCTCGCCCGCGTCGATCAGGGCCTCCATCGACGAGTCCCGCTGGGCCACGGTGCAGACCCAGCAGCCGAAGCGGCTGTTCCCGCACGAGGGCGTAGTCGTGTCGATCACCAGCGGGCACTCGCCGCCGTTGGCGTTGCGGTAGAGGGTCACGAGCCGCCGGTTGTCCCCTCCCCACGGGGAGGGGACGTTGAGGAGGTAGTCCCAAACGTCCTGCGTGGTGAACTCGGCGATGGGCGCGTAGACGCGGGCGCCCTGGAGGGTGGAGTGCCGGCGCAGCACGTGGTCCTTGATCTCGTGGGTGCTCATCAGCTGCATCCGCGTGGAGCTTTCCGCCTTGCGGACCCCGAGGACCATAATGATCTCGCCGAACTCGGTCACCTTCTCTTCGATGAACCGGTTGGCCGGATCGATCTTCATCCGCTCGGTGCACCAGCGGAAGCGTGCCGTGGGAGCCGGGTATCCGCGGCCGATGAGGTTGACCCAGAAGCTGTCGCTAAGCGTGGGGGTGACCTTCTGCGCCTGGAAGGGCATTCGCAGCGCCGCAGAAGCCTCGGTGACGAGGCGCAGCGTCTCGTCGATGTATCCCACGATCACCGGCGTCTCCACCTTCGTATCGGAGGAGATCACGTAGACGGGCTTGCGCCGCTCGTCCTCCGGAAGTGCCGCCAGCGCGCACCACACCAGCTGGAGCACCGCGGTCGAGTCCTTGCCGCCGCTGTAGCCGATCACCCACGGCTGCGGATAGCGGCGGTAGACCTCGCGGATCTCCCGGTAGATGTCATCGAGCGTCCTTGACGCGAACGCAGACCGCTCGCTTGGAATACTGGCCGTCATTAGCTGCACTGTTCAATCCATACCCCCGCCGCACGTCCGGTGTCGGCCCGGGCGGGCTGCGGAAGCGGAAGGTGCCACTAAGTGACACTTGGAAGGGGCAGGGAGGACCTTGCCCCGGCAGGGAGCACGCAGGTGATACTACCCGATCGGGAGGCCCGGCGGAAGAGCGACGCGGTAACTGAGAATCCACCCCGGGCGCGGATGCGCCGGGCGGCCGTGCGTCTCTCAGACAGCCCGGCTCTATTTAGTTTGGTCGGCTCAGCGCTGCGAAAGCTCGAGCCTGATCTTTCCCGCTGATCGGCGCCGGAAGGGGCGTGGGAGATCCGCTTGCGGGCCGCGCTCCGGCACGGCCGGCGGAGCCAGGACGAGGATGGCGGCGTCGTGGTCGCCGCCGGGGTGAAGGACGCGCCGCCGAATAGGCGCCGGAGGGCAGTCCGGGCGATCTCCTGGTCAGCAGCCAGGGGACTGCCCGGACAGTTGTGGGTCAGGCGGCATCGCCGCTGGAAGCAACCCGGCCGAAGTGGCGGTAGGGATACTCCTCCCAGTAAGGGAACCTCGGGCACCCGTCCGCCGCCCATCGCTCCAGGCGCCGCCGCGCGTCCTCGGGGAACTCCCGGCGCTGCCGGAGCCATTCCCAGACGCGCGCCTGGTTGACTCCCAGCACGTGGCTCGTCCCTTCAGTGGAGAGCCCGTGGGCGCGCATAAATTCGTCCAGCCACGCCGCACCGGCGAGGTATTCCGCAACCGGCGGTCCGTATCGCATCGCGTCCATCCTTTCGTCCGTTGCCGGGCCAGCGTGCAGCCCCCACGGCGCCGCCCGACATCGGGCGCCGCGGGGGAAGCTGGGATCAGGCGCCGGGAGCGAGGGAGCGAATCTTCTGGCGCGCGCGGCTCACAAGGACACGGGCACGGCTTACCGGGATATCGGCGGCAGCCGCGATGTCGTCTGCGTCCTCGCCCCGCAGCAGGCGGCGGAGGGCGTCCCGGTAGCTCGCCGTCATTGCCGCGCTCTCCACGAGCGCGACGAGCCGGCCGCGCAGTTCGGCGGCCTCGACCGCCCGCTCCACGCTGGCCGCACCGTCCGGGCGGTCGTGGCGCGCCTCGTCGTAGCGTTCCTGGCGCCGCAGGCGGTTCCTCAACACCTTGCCGGCGTTGCCCCACGCCCGGCTGACAAGCTTGGCCGGGTCGCCCGAGCGACCGGGGTCGCGGAGCAGCTCGTCCTTGCAGCGGTCGAAGCGCTCCTGCGCGTAGGCTCGCGCGGTGCGCGACTCCCGGTCGTTGACGATCTGGATCGCCCGCGCAACGTCGGGCGACACGCCGGAGGCCGCAGCGGGCCAGCCCCCGGTAAGGGTGGGATCGGACATCATTCTCCTCCTGGTTCTCGCTGCGTCCGCCCGAAGGATCGGACCGCAGCCTGGAAGGGTCAAACGTCGGTATGCGGTTGTGCGGGCGGTGGGCCCGCCGTGTCTGATGCCGCTCGCGCGGCGAAGTTGCGGGCGGGAGGGGCGGCGCGACGCCGCCCCTCCCGCCGCCTTATGCCTCGCCCGCGTTGAGCAGGTGCCGCACGGCTTCGGCGGCGAAGACGCCCCAGTAGCTCCGCAGCTGCCCATACTGGCGGTCCGGCTGCGGGTGCTGGTTC
>CAYQDT010000562.1:0-3758 GCA_964416225.1 uncultured bacterium | reverse complement strand
ATTACGGACGGGAAGGGCTCGAGGTCGAGGTTCCGGACGAGAACCTCGCGGCGGTGCTGGGGCTGAGCCCGGCGCCGGCGTGCGCGAACCCGTCCGGCGCGGTCCGGGACGCGCTGCGAGACCCGGTGGGGTGTGCGCCGCTGGCGGAGCTCGCACGCGGGAAGGGGTCGGCATGCGTGGTGATTTCGGACATCACGCGTCCGGTGCCGAACCGGATCATCCTTCCCGAGCTGCTGGCGGTGCTGGACGCCGCGGACATCCCGCGCGAGCGGACCACCATCCTGATCGCCACGGGCACCCACCGCGCGGCCACCCCGGCCGAGATCGTGGAAATGGTGGGGGAGCGGATCGCGAGCGAGTATCCCATCGTGAGCCATCTCGCGCATGATCGTTCCACGCACCGCTGTCTCGGCGAAACGCCCCGCGGCGTGCCGATGTGGGTCGACACGCGCTTTCTGGATGCGGAACTGAAGCTCTCGGTGGCGCTCATCGAGCCGCACTTCATGGCCGGCTTCTCCGGCGGGCGGAAGAACATCTGCCCCGGCATCTGCGCCATGGAGACGGTGCAGGTGTGGCACGGCCCGCGATTCATCGGGCACGAGCGCTCGGACAGCGGCGTGGTGGAGGGGAACCCGGTTCACGAGGACGCGCTGTACGTGGCGCGAGAAGCCGGTCTCGACATGATCTGCGACGTGACCCTGGACGAGAGCCGGCGGATCACCGGCGTCTTCGCCGGCGCCGTCGAGCCGGCATGGCTGCTCGGCGTGGAAGCCGCTGGCCGGGCATCCCGCGCCCCGCTGGCGGAGCCGGTGGAGATCGTGCTCACCACCACGGCCGGCTATCCGCTCGACCTCACGTTTTACCAGGCGGTCAAGGGGATGGTCGGTGCGCTGCCGGCGGTAAAGCCGGGCGGCACGGTGCTGGTCGTCGCGCGCTGCGAGGAGGGCCTCGGCAACGCGACCTTCGCCGACACGCTCCTCTCACTGGAAGATCTCGCCGCGTTCGTTGAACGGACCTACGACCCGGCGTTCTTCATTCCGGACCAGTGGGAGATCCACGAGCTGTACAAGGCGGTCCGCCACACGGAAGTGCTGATCTTCTCGGAGGGGATTCCCCCCGACACGCTGGAGCGCTGCTTCGTCACACCGGTACCGTCCGTCGAGGAAGGACTTCGCCGCGCGCTGCAGAAGCACGGTTCGAACGCCCGGATAGTGGTCATTCCCAAGGGCCCGTATGTCGTTCCCTGCCCGGAGACGCAGCCCGCCTGAGGCCGGGGCCGACGGTACGGGCGCGGGCCGCCGCGGTGCCGCACCCGTACCGTTTCAGCGATGGGCAAGCCGGGGTAATCACCCGTTAGTCGGCGAGCAAGCATCCTGGTCAACCCACCGCCGACCGGAACTGGAGCGTTCCCGTGCTCGTTTCGTTGGGCCGCCGGGTACCGTGGGGGCGCTGGATCCTGGGCGCGGTCGCCATGTTGCTCGCACTCTGTCTAATCTGGGCCGGACGGGCGATCTGGTTTCCCGTGGCAATTGCCTTCATCATCGCGATGGTGCTGGACCCCACGGTGGACCGCCTGGAGAACCGCGGCCTGACCCGGAGCGCCGCCACTACGCTGGTCTTCGTGCTGTTCCTGGGCGGCGCGATTCTGGCCGTGCTGATCCTTTCGCCGATCCTGAGCGATCAGGCCCGACGGATGGCCGGAGACCTGGCGCGCCTTTTTCCGGACCCGGCGCATCCGAGCCTGGTGCCGGTCACCCAGAAAATCCTGGAAAAGCTGGATGCCAACCCGGTGCTTGGCCGTGCCGTCCTCAATGCGGCCCGCAATGGGACCCATCGGCTCGCAGTCACACTCGCGCGGGGATCCGAGTTCGTCGTGGCGTGGGCGCCGAACCTAGTCTGGCTGATCGTGATCCCGGTGCTCACGTTCTACACGCTGAACGATTTCCACCGGATCTACGCAAAGGCGATCCTGCTGGTCCCCAAGGACCATCGCGCCACCGCGCAGAGCTTGATGGCGGAGATCAGCGCGGTTTTCGGCAAGTACCTTCGTGGGCTGGGGATCGTCTGTACTCTGCTCGGGTTCGCCATCGCGGCGCTGCTCCTGGTCCTGCACAGCCCGTACTGGCAGCTTTTCGGAGTCCTGGGAGGACTGCTCTATGCGGTGCCGGTGGTGGGCGGGCTCTTTACGGTCATGCTCGCGGTGCTGGTGACGCTCGTCATCGGGAGCCCTTCCCAGGCGCTGGTTGTGGGCCTCGCACTCCTGGCGCTCCAGAACGGGGTGTTCGATCAGATCATCACCCCCCGCATCGTCGGTAAGCAGGTCGGCCTGCACCCGATCCTCACCATCCTGGCTTTGCTCCTGGGATACCAGGTCGCCGGGATCTCCGGCATGCTGGTCGCCGTTCCGCTGGCGGCGAGTGTCCAGACCATCGTGCTGCACCTGGTGCCGAAGCTGGGGATCGACCTGGAGCTGAAGCCGCTTGAAGAGTTAAAGGCGTGCGAGGTCGAGACGAAGATTATGGAGGCGGAGGCCGAGGAGCGTATCACGGACGAGCACTTTCGGCTGCAGTCCGTGGTGGACCACGTGGAAAACGTGGAACAGGGAAAACACGCCGGTAATGGAGAAAACGCGGGCCCGGTTGATAAAGGGGCGACCGGAGCGCGCGAGGCAGCCGCCTGAGCCGCCCCGGCGTGAAACCTCCTCGGCGCCCGAGTGCGCGGCGATGATCACCTCGCCCGGACGAGCCGCCCGGAGCGATCACCGACCGGGGGCCGAATCTTCCGAACCGCCCGTCCGATAGCCGCACTCCCGGAGCACCGGGCGGAGGAACTCCAGGTCGTCCCGGGTCTGCTCGATGAGCTCCATGGTGGAGAGGTCCCGCCAGGAATGCGGGCCCTGGTACTCGCTGTGCAGGGATAGAATGCCGCTCCAGTGGAGCTCTCGGAGGCAGGCGAACACCTCCCGCCAGCGCACCGTCCCCTGCCGGAGGGGGACGAGGCGGTGATGCCAGGTGACCTCTTCGCCGGCCGAGTTCCGCTCCGGGAACCAACCGAACGACTTGACGGCCACCAGCGAGAGGTGCTCCTGGAGGAGGTCCAGCCCCTGCATCCAGCCGGCCGCTCCTCCCTCGAGTGTCATGTGCCCGGGATCGGCGTAGACACCGACGCGGCGCGGATCCCGGCTGCACACCAGCAGGAAGAGGTTTCCCGCCGACGCGCTCAGGTAACGGCCGGAATGGGTGTGGAGGGAGAGGCGCACGTCATAGCGTCCGGCGAGCGCTTCGAGCCCGTCGAGCTCGCTCGCGGCCCGGTCCAACTGTGCGCGCAGACTCCCGAAGCCGTCGTAGCGCCAGTACCCCAGCTTCAACTCCCGGATGCCGCATGCCGCGGCGGCGGCCACGACGGCTTCGGCCTCCGGTTCGGACGCTCCGGTGATCGCCGTGGTGATCATCGGGACGGACAGTCCCAGCTCGGCCAGCACGCGAACCGCCTCCGGCAGCGCCCGAGCAACGCAGCCCGGCTCCACGTGCCCGCCCGGCCGCACCGTGAGGTCCACGCCGTCCAGCCCGAGATTCCGGATCACCTTTCCGGCATCCTCGATTGAAAGAGCTTGCAGGTGTTTCGAGAACAGCACGAGCTGCATGGCACGCTCTCCGGATTCCGCCGTGCGCCTGGCGGGTGGGGTGTCGCCGCTTCCGGCAGCCGCGGGCCGGATGAACACCGCCGGTCGTCAGGCGTCCGGCGGCATGGGGAGCTCG
>CAYQDT010000561.1:0-3759 GCA_964416225.1 uncultured bacterium | reverse complement strand
GGCAACCAGACCGAAGAGGGGACACGCCAGCAGCGGGCCAATGACCTGGATGACATGGTCAGCACCACGAGCGAGACTTTCATGGCGCTCACGGCGGGCTGCGCGAAGTGCCACGACCACAAGTTCGATCCGATCCCGCAGCGAGATTATTACCGCCTGGCGGCCGTGTTCGCCGGGGTCCGTCACGGCGAGCGGCCGCTGCCGCCGGCGGCCGGCGGAGAGCAGGCCGGCGAGGCACTCCGCCAGGAGCTCGCGCAGGTATCAGGGCGGCTCTTTGACCTGGATTTGGACGCCCGCTCGGAGCTGCTGCGCCGGCGTGGGGTAAGCCCCATACCGCGGCCCGCGGTCCGGCCCGGACGAAACGTGGACGACTTCCGGCCGGTGCACGCCCGGTTCGTGCGCTTCACCATCTCCGCCACGCGAGACGGCGCGCAGCCCTGCCTGGACGAGCTGGAAGTGTACGGGCCGGACCACGCGCGGAACCTGGCGCTGGCGTCGGCCGGCGCGCGGGCGACGGCCTCGTCGCTCCTTCCGGGCTTCGCCATCCACCAGGTCGCGCACCTGAACGACGGCCGCTACGGCAATGATTGGAGCTGGATCAGCAGCGAGCCCGGGAAGGGCTGGGCCCAGATCGAGCTCCCGGCGGAGACGACGGTCGCGCGGGTGGCCTGGAGCCGGGACGGGCGCCCGGAGGCGCGGTTCACGGACCGGCTGCCCGCCGCATACCGGATCGAGGTGTCGGCGGACGGACGCGAATGGCGGACGGTGTCGACGGAAGCGGGGCGCGCCGGCACCGCGGAGAGCCTCGCGCCGGCGGACCTGGACGCCGTGCGGACGCCGGCGCAGCAGCGGGAGCGCGAGAGCCTGCGCTCCCGTGCCGCCGCGCTGCGGGAGCGGCTGGGGAACACGGAGGGACCGGACACCGCCTATATCGGCCAGTTCACCCGGCCGGACCCGGTCTTTGTGCTGAAGCGGGGCGACGTGATGCAGCGGGGGGAGGAAGTGGCGCCCGGTGCGCTCTCCCGCATTCCCGGCCTGACCGGAGAGCTCGCCTCCGGGGGAGCCGGCGCCCCGCCCGGCGATCCCGAGCGCCGGCTGGCGCTGGCGCGCTGGCTGACGGATCCCGGCCATCCGCTGACCGCGCGGGTGATCGTCAACCGGATCTGGCAGGGCCATTTCGGCCGCGGGATCGTGGGCACACCCAGCGACTTCGGCCACAACGGCGAGGCGCCCACCCATCCCGAGCTGCTGGACTGGCTGGCGGCGGACCTGATGGCTCACGGGTGGCGGCTCAAGCGGCTGCACCGGATGCTCGTCACGTCGTATGCCTATCGCCAGTCGACGGCTGCGGATCCGGAGGGGATGGCCCGGGATGCCTCGGACGAGCTCCTCTGGCGCATGCCGCTGCGCCGGATGGACTCCGAAACGCTCCGGGACTCCATTCTCGCCACGAGCGGCGCGCTGGACCGGCGGATGGGCGGACCGGGATACCGGCTCTATCGCTACCGGGTGGTGAACGTGGCGATTTACGAGTCGCTGGAAGATCCGGGGCCGGAGACGTGGCGGCGCGGAGTCTACTCCCAGGCGGCGCGCGGGATCCGGGATGATCTCCTCGGCTCCTTTGACTGCCCGGAGAGCTCCCAGCGGACGCCGCGCCGGACCAGTACCACCACGGCGCTCCAGGCGCTGAGCCTGCTGAACGGGCCGTTCCTCGTGCGGCAGGCCGACCTGCTGGCCGCGCGCGTGCGCCGGGAGGCGGGATCCGGCGCGGACCGGCAGATCGAGCGGGCTTTCGAACTGGCGTACGGCCGCCGCCCGCGAGACGAGGAGCGGGTCCTCTCCCGGGAGCTCGTCCAGAAGAACGGCCTCCCCGCGCTCTGCCGCGGCCTGCTCAATACCAACGAATTCCTCTATTACTGATGGGCGCGCTCCATGGCTCACGTAGACCCCAACCCATTGACACACGCCCGGTGGCTGGACCGCCGCGAATTCCTCGGCTCTCTCGGCACGGGACTGGGCAGCATCGCGCTCGCCTGTCTCCTCACAGAGGAAGCCCGGAGCGCGCCGGCGGCCGTCGAGAACCCGCTCGCGCCCCGGAAGCCGCATTTCCCCGCCCGCGCGAAGCGGGTGGTGCAGATCTTCTGCCCCGGCGCCGTGAGTCAGATGGACACCTGGGATTACAAGCCGGAGCTGCGGAAGCGCCACGGCGAGCCGCTTCCGGGAGCGGAGAAGCTGGTCACGTTCCAGGGGGGCAACGGCGGGCTCATGGGAAGCCCGTGGAGCTGGAAGCAGTACGGGCAGTGCGGCAAATGGGTGTCCGACCTGCTCCCGCACCTGGCGCAGTGCGTGGATGAGATCGCCTTTTTCCACTCCATGACCGCCCGGAGCAACACCCACGGGCCGGGGTTGCTCCAGATGAACACCGGGTTCGTGGTGGACGGTTTTCCCAGCATCGGCGCCTGGACGACCTACGGCCTCGGGTCGCTCAACCAGGACCTTCCGGCCTTCGTCGCGATTCCTGACGTGCGCGGTCTCCCGCCAAACGGGCCGGCGAACTGGAATGCCGGGTTCCTACCGGCCGCGTTCCAGGGCACCGCGTTCAACACGGAGCGTCCGATCGCGAACATCCCGTCGCCGCCAGGCACCACGCGGGAAGGGGAGGGGCGGCTGCGGCGCTTCATCGCGGAGCTGAACGGAGCGCACCTGCGGGAGCACGGCGGTCAGAGCGACCTCTCCGCCCGCGTCGCCGCCTACGAGCTGGCCGCGCGCATGCAGCTCAGCGCACCCGAGGTGACGGAGCTCTCCGGAGAGAGCGGAACGATCCGGAGGCTGTATGGCGCGGACGACCCGAACCCCTTGAAGGCGGCCTACGCCCGCAACTGCATCCTGGCGCGGCGGCTGCTCGAGCGCGGAGTACGGTTCGTGCAGCTCTACTGCGGCGGCCCGGCGGCACAGGTGGACGGCCTTCTGAACTGGGACGCGCACCGGACCCTCAAGGCGGACTACGAGCGCCACTGCCCGATCATGGACCAGCCCACGGCCGCGCTGCTGACGGACCTCAAACAGCGGGGGATGCTCGAAGAGACGCTGGTGCTCTGGTGCACCGAGTTCGGGCGGATGCCCACCCACCAGCTCGGCAGCGAGGGCCGGGATCACAACCCGGACGGCTTCACCGTCTGGATGGCGGGCGCCGGCGTGAAAGGAGGCGTCAGCTACGGCGCGACCGACGACTTCGGCCACCGGGCCGAGAAAGACGTCGCCACGATCTACGACTTCCACGCCACGGCACTCCGCCTGCTCGGTCTCGATCACAAGAAGCTGACTTACTACCACAACGGCACGCAGCGCCGGCTCACGGACGTCCACGGCGAGGTGATCACCCCGGTCCTGGCCTGATCCGGGCGGCGGGACGGAGCCCGGGTCCCGCGTTGATCACTCCGCGAGCCAGGCGGTGTACCCGGCCCCGTGACCCATCGGCGCGGCCTCGAGGAGCTGCCGGCGATCGGCCCCTCCCGGGCGGCTCACCGCAGGAGGGCGGAGACCGGGATGGGGCCCGGCTGCTCGCTTTCGATGGCCGCAATGATGGCCGCCGCGGTGGCACAGGCGTCCCGGTTGCCGAGCGGCTCCTCGCGCCGGCTCCAGCACCGTGCCAGCGCGAGGGCCCGGTCCGGCTCGCCGGTCTGGTACGCGAAAGCCGTATGCACCAGGCCGTACTTGGCCTGCGCGCGGTGGGTCATCCAGACTTCGCCTTCCTGATAT
>CAYQDT010000560.1:0-3763 GCA_964416225.1 uncultured bacterium | reverse complement strand
CAGGGTCTTGGCGGTGCCGGGGACGCCCTCCAGCAGGACGTGCCCACCGGTGTACACCGCGATGAGCATTGAGCGAAGGACCTCCTCCTGCCCCACAATCACCTGGCGCACCTGCTCGAACACCTGCTCGGTCTTCGCCTGAATGAAATCCAATCTGTCGGTCATTCGCGCTCTTTCTCTGGTATCCGGTCGCCGGCTCGGGTCCGCCCGGGGTCCGGCCCGGATGAACCGGGAACGGGTGGTCCCGGAGGGGGCGCTCCCGCCGTTTCCCATCCGCCATCCAACAGTGTGCCGTCGAGGGCGGCTGCCCCTCCCACCATGCAGGCGCTCGTCCTCGGCGCCCGCACGCGGACGCCGGCTCCGCCGTCGCCGCTACCGCTTCCGGGCGTTCAGTGCCGCGTCCAGCTCCGTGAGCCGGGTCGCGAAGTGGAGCGCGTCCGCTTCCTCCAGCTTGGGACGGGCCAGGGCGGCTTCCGTCTCGATGAGAACCTGCCGCGCCTCCACCGCCGGGCGGCCCGTCCGCGCCTCGTAGCGGCGGCCGACCTCCGCGAGGTCCGTGAGCCCGTCCAGGCGCAGCGCGCCGGTGAGGCGGCGCCGGAAGTCCGCGTAGAGAATCGAGAGCGCCTCGCGCGTCATGCCGGCGTTCTGGTAGAGGGCGGCGACCGCCCGCACGTATTCCGCACTATCCCGGCGCCGGTCCGGCACCAGCGGCTCCGCGGCCCCGAAGCGGACGCTCGTCCGCCAGAACAGGAGTGCGAGCAGCAAGAGCAGGTAGACCGCCGCCGGAGCGAGGGCGCGCTCTCGCAGATAGGAGACGAACCCGCGCTCCGGATTTCGCTTGTGGTATTCGTCGAACCAGATCGAGCCGCCCGCCGGCTTCAACGCCGCCAGGTTCAGCATGAACCGGGCATCGTCCGCCATGGTCAGGCCCAGGTTGCCGGCGGGGAACACGTCATCCACCAGCACGTAGAGCCCGGCTCCCCGCGCTGCGGAGAGAACCTGGGGGACGGAGCGGGGACCGTCCTTGCGCGCGAAGAGGGTGACCCACTCCGACGCCGGCACGGCCGCTATGGGAGAGGGCGCCAGGGGGCTCTTCCCTTCCAGCGGGAGCCCGGGAGCTTCCGCTCTGGACGGCGCCTTCTGTCCGAACTTGAAGCCGAAGGGGGTCTGCATCTCCACCCGCTGTACGCCGCGGGCCAGGACGCTCGGCTGGAGCGGAACCGCAGCGGAGGCCCCGGCCGATTTCGGCGCGTCCACAAACACCCCCAGTGCCTTGTAGAGCGGAATGTCCTCCCGGGTCATGACCACGGCCACGTTGCCCGCCTTCACCCAGCGGTCCAGCGCCTCCACCTCGTAAGGGAGGAGATCGCCGGTGGTGCCGCCGAGCGGCCCCCCGCTGCGCGCGGGTGCCAGCAGGATCAACATGCCGGGAGCGCGGAGCCGGGTCAGGTCCTGGTCCCACACCCGCGGATTCGCGCCGGCGCGCTGGAAGAGGCGGTACACCACCGCCGCGCCCCGGTCGTCCGTGCGCTGGACCGAGTACTCCGGCAGGCCCGTGCCGCGGCGGGTGTCGAGGCTCCAGAGGGAGAAGCCGCCGGCCAGCAGCAGCCCGATCACGGCCGCGAGCCAGAGCAGCGGCGCCCAATTGCCGCGGCGTTTATCCACGGGCGGTACCCGGAGCCGGAGCGGGCGTTCCCAGAGACCGGACCCCCTGCTCGAAGAGATGGTACTGCTCGGCGCCGAGCGGGCGCTCGCCGTACCACACCTCGTCGAACATCTGCGTCAGGCGGCGCAGTGTCGTCCGCGCATCGCTCTCTCCCCGGAACTGCCGCACGTACATCCAGTTGGTGAAGGCGCGGTTGTAGTCGATCCGCCGCTCCCGGTGGAGGTGCACCAGCGTGGCCAGGTAGAGCGAGCGGACGGCCTGGCGAACATCGCCGCGATCCAGCCACTGGCGCGCGAACACCTCCCACTCGTCCACGGAGTGGTCCAGCGCGTTCTCCGTGTGGGACGCCTCCAGCGCCGGGATTTCCCCGGCCACGGCCGGCCGGCCGCCCTCCTCCCGGAGGGGGCGCTCCACGATCCACCGCACGATCAGCGCGAGGACGAAGAGGATCACGAGTCCCAGCAGGATCCAGATCGGCACGGTCAGGTCCGGCGCGGAGCCCCGCGGTAGCTCCGCGTTGGGCGGCTTCGGCTTGAAGAGAACGTTCCGCAGCCACTCGCCGAAGCTGGACCACCAGTTCTTCGACTTTCTCAGATCCACTTTCGGGATCAGGTTCTTCAGCTCGTCCCGCTCCGCCAGGGGCCGGAACTCCGGCGCCTGCAGGATCTGCTTCAGCTCGCCGCGGGCGTCAACGGACGCGGGCGCGGCGCCGGCCCCCTCCGAGCGGCGAGCGGGGCGAGCCTCTCCCACCGGCACGCCGAGAGAGCGCTCCAGCGCCTCCAGGCGGTGTTCAATCGCCGCCTTATCGCCGCCGTCGCGCCAGGCGCCCAGGCTCTCCGGCAGCCAGTCGTTCTGCACCGTGACGCTCTGACTGCCCGGAAGCTGCACGAGCTGGTCCCGGAGCTGGCCGACGGCGACCGGGTCCAGCTCGCTCGGGCTCTTCGCGCGCTCCACCTCCCGGCGGAGCGCCCGCACGCGGGCGGCGTACTGGTCGAGCGGCATCGCCCGCGCGGGCGCGGCCAGGCAGCCGGCGAGCAGCAGCACCGCGGCAGCCCCCCAGAGCGCCCGCAGACGCTGGTGGAGGTCCGCTCCCTCGCGGCGGACCCGCAGGTCCAGATAGAAGACCGCATCGGCGGCCGACTTCAGCGGGTCCAGCAAGACGAACGTGAGACCCAGCAGGACCATCAGGTACGCCTGGTTGTCCAGCCGGAGAAACGGCTGAACCGAACTGGTGTCCACCCCCAGCATGCCCGCCGCACTCCCCAGCAGGAATCCGATTGCCAGGTGGAGGTTGAAGAGCACCATCGCCCACAACAGCGCGAAGAGCAGCCAGAGACCCAAGGCCCGGCCGCGGTACCCCGCCGTCAGGCGCCAGCTCCGGCGGAGCGCCGCCGCAAAGGGGCGCTCTTCGTCCAGCAGCACCGGCCGGGCCGTCCACCAGCCGAGCGCCAGGTAGATCCCCGGCGCGAGGAGGCAGCTCCCGGTCAGAGCAGCGGCCGCAAACGTGACAAATCCCACGAAGAGCGCCGTGGGAGCCCGCCGCCCGGCCGCCAGCCAGGCACGGGCGAGCGGCAGCGTCTCACCGCGCGCGTCCGCCAGCGCCGTCGCGCACACGGCGCCCCGGGCGACGCTGTTCAGCCCCCATGCCGCCGCCATGAGCACCGCCCAGGCAATGGTCCCGCTATAGTACGTCTCGCTGGCGGTGCCCTCCACGATGGTTCCCAGCCAGTAGAAATAGCCCAGCGTCAGGAGCACCAGCGGAGCGGTCGTGACGCCGGAGCAGGCGTAGAACTGCGCCCAGTTCCGGCGGAGCAGCAGCCACGCCGCATCCAGAATCTCTACCGTCTTGAGGGGCCGCAGCATCTGGGACATGGTGCGTCAACCCGCGGTCACGCCGCCGGGCACCCAATGGCGCGCGATGGCCAGCAGCAGCCCGAGGAGGACGAACACCCCCGCCGTCAGTGCAAAGGAGGCCAGCAGCAGCGGAATACCGAGCGCGGCTTCGCGGCCCGCATGCTCCGCGCCCTCCGGCCGAACATCCCGCGTGGCGGCGCGGAGACACCGGATGCAGTAGTTCATCCGGTCGACGCGGGTGGA
>CAYQDT010000559.1:0-3770 GCA_964416225.1 uncultured bacterium | reverse complement strand
CACGTTGTGGATGGAGCCGGCGATCGGCTCGAACGCGGCACGGAAGTGGGCCGAGGACTTGAGCCCGAGGTACCGGACCCGGCCGAAGTCGATGCCCAGGCTCCGGGCCAGCGCCATGTCGAACGGCTGCTCCCGGCCGGTGACGACCACCACCGTCACGCCCTCGATCCGGAGCCGGGCGGTGGGTCCCAGGCTGGAATGAAGCCCGGCGAACATCGGCCCGTCGTACGCGAAGCGGCCGTCCGACAACGCCACCACCTCTGCGTCCGCCTCCACGGGCGGGCCCTGGAGCGGGTGCGACTTCCCCCCGAGGCGGACCGCGATCCGGGCCCCGGTCCCGGCCGCGTGGGCCTGCCGCGCCACTTCCGGGTCCACCATGTAAAGGAGCAGCGCGTCCTGGAGACCCAGCTCCAGGAAAGTCCGGAGCACCTCGGTGGAGTCGCCGGGCGAACCGCCGCCGGGGTTGTCCGTGTGGTCCGCCAGGAGGATGGGATACCGGCCCAACCGCTCGCCGCGGGCCAGCGCGTCCCGGACCGTCACCGGCTCCGCGTACCAGGTGCTCCGCCGCTCCCAGATCCAGGCGGCCAGCTCGTCCGCCGCTTCCTGCGCCCGCTCCCGGGAGCCGTCCGCCACCACAACCACCGAGCTCCCCACGTCCGGCACGTCCGCCCACGGGAATCCGGTCGCGATGGAGGCGCTCAGGATCCCTGGGCGCCGTTCGAGGGCGTGCACCCGGCGGAGCACCTCGTCCATCGGCGGGTGAGCCGTTACCTGCTTGCTGGTGGCCCAGAAGAGCGGGAGTTGATGAACGGCGGTCACCGGTCGGGCATCGCCCCGGACGGCGCGGCTGATGAGCTGCGCGGCTTCCAGCCCCCGCTCCGCCATGTCGACGTGCGGAAAGGTGTCGAAGCCGATCAGCGCGTCCCCGGCGGAGACGCGGAACGGCGTGTGGTTGCCGTGGAGATCCTGGGTGAAGACGAGGGGCCGGTCCGGACCGAGCACCCGGCGCACCGCGGCGACCACGTCCCCGTCCGCGTCGTCGATGCCTTCTGCGACCATGGCACCGTGCAGGTCGAGCAGGACGCCGTCGACCCGCTCCTCCCGCTCCGCGGCCCGGAGCCGGTCACACAGCTCGTCGCGCAGCGCCGCGTAGTCCGCCCAGGGGATCAGCCCGCCCGGCCAGGCGGAGGCCCGGAGCAGGGGCACGGGCTCGAAGCCGCAGCGCCGGGCGCCCTCCAGGAAGCCGCCGGTGCAGACGTTGGTCCCGTTGAACCGCTCCAGAATCGCCGTCCCGCGAGAGGTCCCCTCGCTGCTCTCGAAGTCGTCGCGGGTGGTCCGCGTCTCCACGAACGTGCTCGTCTCGTGGATGATCCCGCCGATGGCAATCCTCATCCCTTTCGCTCCCTTCGCCGCCTCCCCGCGTGCGGACGGCAACCCCGGACGTTTGTTGGGGACATCGCCTTAGGATCCCTCACCGGGGAGAGATGCCCGGGTGAGGGTGCAGCGGGGTTCGGTGATTCGAGGGAGTCCGCGCCGGGAAGAATCCCGGCGCTTGCCGGGCCCTGCGGGGCCTTCCGCATGGGTCACCGGTGGCCGATGCGCCATCGCTAACTCTCCTCTCCGTCTCCTCTCCGTGCCTCAGTGGCTCCGTGGTGAACTCCGTGGTGAACTTCTCCCCTCCGTGGCTCCGTGGTGAAAATCCCCGCCCGCTCCAGCATCGCGCGCCACGAGTGCCGGAGGCCGTCCGGGCCCCGCAGCCGGCAGCGTCGGGTGATCTCCTCTTCCGTCTCCACTTCCAGCTCTGCCGGACGGTACAGCACGCCGCCGCGGACCGTCCCGGACACGCGAAGGCGCCGGTCCCACGTCCTCTTCCCGAGGTGGGTGTCCCAAAGCTCCACGGGCTCACTGCGGATGCTGAAGAGGGCGAGGTCCGCAGGGCTGCCCACCCGGAGGGTCCCCAGCTCCGGACGCCCGATGGTCCGGGCCGGCGCCGCCGTCACACACTCCACCGCCTTCTCCAGCGGCAGTCCCAGGTACAGGAACTTGGTGAGGGTAGTATCCATGCCGAACAGGGGTCCGTGCAGGTTGTAGGCGTGCAGGTCCGTGCTGATCACGTCCGGCAGGAACCCCTCCGCCAGGGCCGCCTCCGCGATCTCCCACCGGAAGCTCCGGCCGCCGTGGCCCACGTCCATCACGACGCCCCGCTCCCGCGCCTCGATCACCTCCGGCAGCAGCTTCCCCCGGGAGTCCGTCACCGTCTCGCCCTCGGCCCCCTTGCCCTGGAAGCAGTGGGTGACGATGTCGCCCGGCCGCAGCAGCTCCAGGACCCGGCGGAGCGGGACGCCGTCCGCGATGTGGCACATCACCGGAACGAGCGCCGGGCCGGCGCCGGCCGCGGCCGCCAGCTCCGCCGCCCGGACGGCGCGCCGCAGCGGCTCCACGCCGTTCTCGCCGACCTGCTGCCGGCCCTGGCGGACCTTCACGCCGACCACGAAGTCCCGGTTCTCTGCCACGTGGGCGCCCACGGTTTCCGGGTGAAGGTGGGAGAGCTCCTCGCACTCGTTCACCCAACCGTTCACCAGCCCCACCCCGGAGATGTGCAGAAAGCAGAGCGCCCGCACGGCAGACGGCTCGTGGACGTACCAGCGGAAGCCCTGCAGCATGGTCCACCCGGCGCTCCCGGCGTCCACCACGGTCGTGACCCCGGAGCGCAGGCAGGGCGCGTCCGGCCGCACCCCCCACGAGGTGACGCCGGCGTAGACGTGCGCGTGGAGGTCGATGAAGCCGGGGCTCACGTAGGAGTCGCCGGTATCGACGAACATGCGGCGCGGGGCGCCGTCCAGGCTCGGAGCGATCGCCGCGATGACGCCGCTCCGGATGCCGATGTCGTGACGGCCGCGGAGCCGCTGGGAGGGGTCGATCACCTCTCCGCGAAGGATGAGATCGTACGGTTGGTCCACGCCTCCAGCTTCTTCGTCCCGGCGGCACGCTCCTGTCCGATCCGGCGCGCTCTACGGAGGACCGCCCGGAGCACTCCCCCAACAGCCTGTCGGAAAGGCGGCCCCATGTCCATCTACGACGAGCTCGGCATTCGCCGGGTCATCAACGCCAACGCCACCCTCACCCACCTCGGCGGATCGACCCTCGCGCCGGGGGTTGCCGAGGCAATGGCGGAAGCGGGCCGGGCCTTCGTGGACCTCCGGGAGCTGCAGCGGGCAGTCGGCGCGGAGATCGCGCGGCTCACCGGCAACGAGGGCGCCTATGTCTGCTGCGGCGCGGCGGCGGGGATCACGCTGGTGACGGCCGCCTGCATCGCCGGGACGGACCCGGAGCTGCGCGCGCGCCTCCCCGACACCGCGGGGTTGAAAAACGAGGTGATCCTCCACCGGCAGACGCGCGTGGTCTACGACTTCGCCATCCGGATGGCGGGCGGGCGGCTGGTGGAGATCGGCGGGCCGGACGGCACCCCTCCGGAGGAGCTGGAGCGGGCGCTCTCCCCGCGCACCGCCGCCATGTTCTACTTCCCGCGCGGCACGGAGGCGCGCGGCGAGCTGGCGCTGGAGAGCGCGGTCGAGCTCTGCGGCGCCCGCGGGATCCCGGTGATCGTCGACGCCGCCGCGCAGCTCCCCCCGAAGAGCAACCTCTGGAGCTTCACCCAGCGCGGGGCGGACGCCGCCCTCTTCAGCGGCGGCAAGGGTCTCCGCGGTCCCCAGGCGAGCGGCCTGATCCTGGGCAGGCAGCGGCTCGTCGATGCCTGCGCCTTCCATGGC
>CAYQDT010000558.1:0-3775 GCA_964416225.1 uncultured bacterium | reverse complement strand
CCACGATCCCCACGACCAGACTCCCAGGCCGGTCTCGTTTTACAACGCGAAGTGCGTGAGCTGCCACGGTGGTGCTTCCCTGGACCAGCCTGCCTGCCGCGTGGAGCCCCAGGGGAACTGCGTATCGTGTCACATGCCGGCGCAGAAGGTCAGGATGCCCTTCGGACTGAGCTACCGGACGCACTGGATCAAGGTGTGGGACGGCCGTTAGCTTCGGCGGGCACCGATCAGCGGCCATCCCGCTCCGCGCCGTCTCCTCCCGCGCCGAACCCCGGGATCCATCCCCATCCCGGTCCGCTCGTCCGAACGGGTCCTATGCCAGCCAGGGGAAGTCACCCGCCGCCGGACCGCCGCGCCGGACTGCCGGCTATTCCGCCCGCCGATGTGACGCCCGGGGTGCGTCCGCATTGGCGGAAGGCCAGACTTTGATCCAGTGGTTCCGGAACGTGGGCCGCGTCGGAATGTCGACGGTCTGGAGCGGCATATGACACGAGACGCAATCTCCGCGAGGCTGCACGGGGCAGCCCCGCTGAGGATTGGATCGGACCTGGTGGCACCCGACACACTTTCGGTTGTAATCTGCACGAGACACCTGGCTCGCGTTCGCGTGGGGGTCATGGCAGCTGACACAGGCGAGCTGCCCGCCGCTCCCCTTGAAGCATTTGCTCAACCCGAGCGCCGCGCCCTGGAAGCGGGGAAGTTGGGCGAGAGTCACCGGATCGGTCAGGTCGACGACCCCGGGGCTGCGGTGGCACTGGCCGCAGAGTTGGGTCGAGAGCTGGGCTTTGAAGTCCGCCAGATGCGCCATCTGAAGGCCCGGCTCATGCCGCCGAACCGCGTCGACGTGCCGGCGCCCCGGTCCATGGCAGCTCTCGCATCCGATTCCGAAGATGGAGGACTCGGGAAGCAGCCGGTCGCTCTCACGCACCAGCGCGGTGGAATGGCAGAGATAGCAGCCCTCCTCCGTTTCGCGATCGAGGATGCGGCCGACGGGAGTGTCCGGGCGCCCTCGCCCCTGCTGACCCGGGGTGAGCGCCCACCGGCGCCCGGCATGATAGTAGCTCACCCGGAGCTCAACCGGCCGCGAGTTATAGGTTCCCACGTACGTCACGCCCCGATTGCCGGAGCCGAACGCATACCGCGCACGAACTCGGGCTGAATTCTCGCCTTGCTTCGCCCAGAGAACGCACTCAGCTCCGTCAACCGCCGTTCGATACGAAACGTCCAGCCGGGGATCGCGCACTTCGCCCGGCTGCTGGAATCGCCAGCCGTCCGAGGCGGCGCTTACCTTCCAGAGCGTGCGGGCGTGGTGTGAGTGCACCTGGCCCGCTTCCCGCCGGTGGCAGCGGACACACGCTCGGCTCCCCAGGTACTCCCGGCGCTCACCGAGAGATACGGCTGCTCGCCGAACCGGAATGGGCTCGGCTGACCCGCGCTGGAGCGACTTGGAAGCCGCCGCCGGTGTTGTTGTGGATGCGGGATCCGGCGGCGTGCCGCAGCCGCTGCCGCCCGCCAGCCATACGACTGCCAGCAGCAGCAAGACAGCGCCGTTACCCACACGCCAGGTTGTTTCGGTGGTTCTGTTGCGATCAATCATTCCGGCAGGGGTCCGCGAGCAGGCGCCACGCTTTCAAAGTTCGAACGGTATGCCTCGGGGAGATTTGGGTCGGTGCGCCATCCCGGCGAAGCTGCAGGAATGCCGGTCGGGAGTTGCGTATCGGGGCAAGCCGTGCGGATAAGGATTGCGGCTATTCGATGTGGAACGATTCTCCGGTAAGTATCGCGCACTTCCCGAACAGTACCGCCCCGCTCCTCCGCGTTCCTCCCACGAAAGGTCTTCAATGGCAACATCACGCCTCCGGCTGGTCGCTCTCGCGGTTCTCGTGGTAGCCGTGGTTTTGGCCTATCCTTCTGCGCGTAAAGAAGTGGATGGTTACCGGTCGATCCAGGAGCACCGCAATCAACTGGCTTCCGAGATCGCCGCGTGCAAGACCCGCCTCAAGGCGTTCCATCAAGCCTGGGCCCTCTATCGGAAAGACCACCACGGGCAGGAGCCGCCGTCGTTCGCCGCACTGATGCCGAAGTACATCGCATCACCCGAAATGCTCGTCTGTCCAACCGCCCGGCGACTGGATACCGAAAAGAAAGGGTACGACCGCGGCGTCGTCTCCTTCAACGGCAAGGATTACCCCGAGACGTACGGTTTCCGGTGGTTGACGGGCGCCAATGCCGTGGAGGTGAAGCGGCACAAGGATGCGGCCCCGCTAATCGTGTGCTCGACGCACCATGAGGCGATCTGTCGCTACATCTTCCATGCGGAGCCGAACACGTTTCATCCCTCGTTCATCCAGGCCGCGGCCCTGCAGAGCTCCGGACTCGATTGGGAGCCGCTGGTGATCACCCGCAAGGGCGACATCACCACCCAGTCCGACCAGTAGCACGCGGGGGCTCGGCGGCGGCGTGCCGGATCGGACCGCGGAGAGCCGCCGTTCCCGCAGCGTCGTCCGCCCGCAGTCCGTCCGTTGATCGCCCGACCACCGCCGGTTCACCGCTGACGAACGGTCACGGTCTGATCGAGGCGGTCCACCACCAACTCGCGGAGAGTCCCGTCGGCCCACATGATCTTGAGCGTGGCTGGCGACTGACGGTCGCCCAGGCCGAAATGGGCGACCGGGTCCTGCGCGGACAATACGCTGCCGCAGGTTTTCACCTCCCGAAGCTGAGTCAACCCGCCGCACCGCAGTTCCACCCGGGCGCCAATCCCAAACCGGTTGGCGCCGGTCTGCTGGAGGCGAACATCCAGCCAGTGCCCGCCGCGCGACCGGTTCTGCAAGAGGACCGCTTCTCCCTCAAGATTCACCACCAGCACGTCCGGCAGACCATCCCGGTTATAGTCCGCCACCGCCAGCCCGCGTCCGACGAGCGACTGCGCCTCCGGAGGGAGCGCCGCGCGTGGACACTCTTTGAAGGTCCCCCCTTGGTTCCGAAACACCTGCATCGGCTGCGCATAGGTCTGTCCGGAGTCAAAGTCGTGAATGTTGTCCCGGACGTGGCCATTGGCGGTGATGATGTCCAGCCAGCCGTCATTATCCAGGTCCGCAAAGGCCGTGCCGAACTTCACGTAGGGCATGGTCGGAGCCCCAAGGCCGGTCTGGGAGCTGACGGCGGTGAATAGACCCGAGCCGTCATTATGGTAGAGGCTGGTCGGCTGCGCGAAGAAGGTCGTAACGAGCAGGTCGAGCTTGCCGTCGTTGTCGTAGTCTCCGGAGTCAACCGCCATCCCGCCTTGCAGGTGTCCCTGCGCATCATACGCCGTTCCGGAGTCAATTCCGGAGTTCCTGAAGGCAGCCCCGCGGCGGACCCACAGATCGCCGGGCAGCATATCGTTCGCCAGATAGATGGAAGGGTGGGAGGGCTCGACAAGGCCGGAGATGAGAGCTCCCCAGGTTTTTCCGGTGTCCTTCCAGTGCCCGGTATCGTGCGCGCGGAAGTGGCCGTTCCCCTGATTCAGGTACAGGCGGCCGGATAGCGGCTGATAGACTTCCGGACCGCACGCCGTACGCAGGTCCCCGAGCGGGCACAACTGCTCCACATCCGCTCCGAAATGCAGGTACTGGGTTATGTACAGGTCGAGTTTCCCATCTCCGTTCACGTCCCCGAAGGCAGCACTCATGCTCCATTCGAGTCCAGCGATACCGCTCTCCCGGGTCACGTCTCGAAACCGGCCGTCACCCTCGTTGTGAAAGAGCCCGAAGCAGCGATATCCCGTGAGGAC
>CAYQDT010000557.1:0-3775 GCA_964416225.1 uncultured bacterium | reverse complement strand
AATCGACGTGGAAGCGTTCGCCCTGCTCCGCACCATGGAAGCGGCGCAGCTACTTCCCCCGGAAGGGCAGGCTTCCGTGGTGATGAACATGGGCGCCACCTACACCGATCTCAACATCGTGATCGGAAAAGAGGTGGTGGTGACCCGGTCGATCCCGATCGGCGGCAATGCGCTGACCTCCAGCGTCGCCTCCATGATGAACGTGCCGATTGAGCAGGCGGAAGATCACAAGCGGATGATCGACCTCACGCCGGACCGGGGCGGCGACTTCTCCGGCATCGTCGCGGCCGCCGATCCGGCGCGCCAGGTGGCGCTTCCCTTTGTGGATGAGCTGATCCGGGAGCTCCGCCGCTCCGTTATCTATTTCCAGTCTCAGGCCGCGGAAGCCGGGATGTCCGTGGCGGTGGAGCAGCTCATCCTGGTGGGCGGCGGGACCCAGCTTCCGGGGCTGGCAAGCTATCTGGGCGACCGGCTCGGCATGAACGTGATCATGCTGGATCCGCTGCACAACATGCCCGGTAATCCCACGCTCGAGGACCGCCTGGCGGGGCGCGGTCCGGAGCTGGCGGTGGCAATGGGCCTGGCCCTCAAGGAGTACAACTGATGGCGAATATCAACCTGATCTCGGCCCGGCGTGCCGAACGGGTGCGCCTGACCAAGGTCACCCGCGGTCTCCTCGCCGGGCTGGCCGGCAGCTCGCTGCTCGGGTTCTGCGGCATCAGCTTCATCACGATCCAGTTGATCGGCGTGAATGGGCGCTTCGGCGATGTGGACGTCAAGCTCGCCAAGCTGCGCCCCGTTCTCAAGCAGATCGAGGCGGACGAGGCGGAGCGCAAGACGCTGCAGCCGAAGCTCGTCACCCTTACCGAGGCGCAGAAGAAGACCCAGCGCTGGTTTGACATCATGGAAGGCCTCAAGCGCGCGATCCCGGAAGAGACGTGGCTGACCAACCTCTCGGTGGAAGGGGCCGGGTCCGGCGGCGGGGTCTTGAGGCTGGACGGGGTGACCGTGAGCCAGACCCGCGTGGGTGAAACCATGTTTCGGCTGACCCAGCAGCCGGACTTCTACAAGAAGGTGGACCTCCGCTTCACGCAGAGCAACCAGATGGCGGATCGGCAGAGCGTCGATTTCGAGCTGGCGGCTCAACTGGTCGGCACGGAGCCCGAAAAGAAGGAGCAGGCTAATGCGCCTAAGACCAACTAAGAGCACGATTGCCCTCCTGGGGGGCGGCCTGTGCCTCACCATCCTGGTGATCGGCGTGCTCGCCTGGCTTGTGAACGGACAGCTGGCGCAGCGGACGGACGAGCTGGCAAAGCGGGAAGCGGAACTCCTGGACGGTCAGAAGATCGCCAAGCGCCGGGAAATGGCTCAGGCGGAGCTGGAAAAGGACCGCCAGCAGATCCTTTTCCTGGAGAACTCGGTCTCCGACGCCGCGTACGTGCCCACGATGCTCAAGCAGGTGGAAGACCTCGCGGTGAATACCAAGAACAAGGTGCTCGCCGTCCGTCCGCAGATCATGGCCGAGGCGCCGACGAAGCTCCAGCAGCGCCGGGACCCGAACGCGCAGGACAAGGAGAAGCAGGCCAGCGACAGCGGCAGCGCCGACAAGAAGGACGAGAAGAAGCCGGAGCCCTATACCCGGCTCGGGATCAACCTCACCACGGTCGGAAGCTTCCGCTCCACCCAATTGTTCATCGAGAAGCTGAATCACTTTCCGAAGATCGTATCCGTGGATGAGATCCAGCTCCATCCCCACCACGGCAAGGAAAGCGAGCCCCAGGACCTCCTGGACGTGGAGCTGAAGCTGACCGCCTTTGTGATGAAGCAGCAGACGCCGCCGGGTCCCGCGGGGGCCGCACTGGCCAACGCGGACGTGAAAGGGGTTACCCAATGAAGATCGACAAGCTTGATTCCAAGCAAATGCCGCAGGTGATCGGACTCGGCGTGATCACCGTCGGTCTCTTCGGGTGGGCGGCGTTTTCGCTCCTCGGCGGGCTCAGCCCGGCTCCGGCGCCCAGCTCCGCCGCCAAGGGCGAGAAAACGGTTGCCGCCGCCGCTCACCCGGACCGCCCCGGGGTGCAGGTGACGCAGAACTCCGTGACGCCCGCCTCGCTTTCGCCCGGCGCGGCCGCAGTTACCGGCACCGCACCGGGCGCCCCCGGTGCCGCGGCCGGACTTCCCGGGCTGGTGGGAAGCCAGTACAACCCGGACCCCTTCCGGTCTCCGATGAACAAGGCCGCTGCGGCAACTGCCGCCAAGCAGGTGGAAGCGCCGAAGCAGCCGGTGGCGAAGGCGGCGGCGACCGCCAAGGCGGCCGCTCCGATCTCCGCGCCGCCGCTTCCGAACCTGTCGGCGCGCGCGCCGCAGTGGGCGGGTGCCGCGCCCGCGGGATTTGCCCCGGTGACGGCGGCTCCCGCGCCCGTGCAGCCTCCCAAGCCGGTCCGGCCGGAGCTCCAGGTGACGGGCGTGATCGCGGGTGAAGGCATCAAAGAAATGGCGACCGTGCGGCTCGGCAGCGAGGAGCGGATTGTCCAGGTGGGTGACCGCGTGTCGGACGCGACCGCCTACAAGGTCCGAAAGATCGCGGCGGACGGCCTGGTCCTGGCCTCGGGCAAGGACTCCTTCTTCGTGGCGCTCGGCGCGAAGCAGCTCGCCGCGAAAGAAGCCGGCAAGTAGCCTCTCGCGCTGCCCCTCTCAGACGCTCCGCCTCCGGATCCACTCCGGGCGCGGGGCGTTTGCGCATGGCCGGGCCTGCGGCGTCCGCTTTGTCCGGAGGCGCCGTCGCGCGGCACGAACAATCGCCCGACCGGCGGTAGGGGATAGTGCAAGATTCCGAACGGTCACGTGCGGCGGCCCGCTCCAGCTCCTCGCTGTACGGTAGTTCACGGTCTTTCTTCCCCGGGGTCCCCGTTCAGCCCTCAGCCATGCGGCGGTTCTCGCCATAATCCCCATTAGCCCGCAGGGCCGAGAACGGTTTCAAACCGCGGAAGGCAAGTAACATGGCACGACGGCCGATTGGCGAAGTACTGGTGTCCCGGGGTTACATCACCCCCGAGCAGCTTGAGGCTGCTCTCGAAGCGCAAAGCTCCCTCCCCACCATGGAAGCCCTGGGCGAGACGCTGGTGAGCATGGGCTTCCTCTCCCAGCGCGACAAGCTCCGCTGCCTCGCGGAGCAGTGGGGCGTCGAGTTCGTCGACCTCGAAACCTTTCCGGTCGATCAGGCGGTGGTCCGCCTCGTAGGACAGGAGATCTGTCGCCGCTACAAGGCCATTCCGATCTCCCGGCCGAACGGGAAGGTCGTCGTGGCGATGAAAGAGCCGAACGACATCTACGCCATCGACGCGCTCCGTCTGATCATCGGCGCGGACGTCGAGCCGGTGATGGCGGATGAAGAGGACATCATCGGGGCGATCTCCCGCTTCTACATCGACGAGCGGGGCGGCCGCGACGCCGTGGAGCACGCGCTCAAGGACATCAACCTCGACCACATCGCCATCGCCGGAAACGGCGAGGATGATGAGGTCAGCGTGGAGCAGATGCGGGAGCTGGTGGAAGAAGCGCCCGTGGTCCGGCTCGCGAACCTGATCCTCTCCACCGCGGTCAAAGACGGCGCGTCGGACATCCACATCGAGCCGACGCGCGAGGGGATGCGCATCCGGTACCGCGTGGACGGAATCCTGCAGGAAGGGATGCAGCTTCCCAAGAAGGTGCAGAACTCGCTCCTCTCCCGCATGAAGATCATGGCGACGATGGACATCGCCGAGAAGCGCGCACC
>CAYQDT010000556.1:0-3786 GCA_964416225.1 uncultured bacterium | reverse complement strand
TTCTTCAGTGGGACCGCACGGGCTCCGGGCGGTGGCTGGGCGCGGCCGCGCTCGCCTACGGGCTTTGCTTCACGCACCATCTGATGAGCGTGCTGCTGGCGCCGGCGCTCCTCTACTTCGCCCTCACGTCGCCGCGGCGAGGGGCGTTTGCCCGGGCGCTCCCGTGGACGCTGCCGCTCTTCCTCGCTCCGCTGCTCCTCTACGGGTACCTGCCGCTCGCCGCGCTGCGGGATCCCGCGGCCAACTGGGGCGATCCGCGAAACCTGCACAACTTCCTGCTTCACGTCACCGGAGGCATCTACCGGCACAGCATGTTTCATCAGCCGCCCGTCCGCCTGTGGCGCAGCCTGGTGCAGTATGCGGGACCCGTGACCGGTCCGGACACCGGGCTGCTGCTCTCACAGTGGGGACTGGGACTCCTTCCTCTGGCGCCGGTCGGCCTCTGGAGCCTCTTCCGCCTGCGCCGCCGGCTCTTCTGGCTCACGCTGATCGCCTACGTGACGGTGGTGGTCTACGCGCTGAACTACGACATTTTCGATGTCGAGGTCTATTACATCCCCGCGCATCTGATCACGGCGATCTGGATCGGGTGTGGGTTGCGCCGGCTCGGTGCCTGGCTGCACCCCGCCTGGCGCCGGCTCGGAACTCCGCCCGGTGCCCGCCGGCGCCTGATGCGGGTGCTGTCCGTGGCGCTACTCCTGCTTCCCGCGGTGGCCTGCTCCGAAAACTGGAGCGCCAACGACCTCTCCCGGGACTGGAGCGCGCTCTCGTATGCGCACGCCGTCTTCGACGCGCTCCCGCCCCATGCTGTCGCCCTCGCGGCAGGTGACCGCGAGTACTTCCCCCTCGTCTACGTGAGCCGGGTGGAGAAGCGGCGGCCGGACGTGATTCTGGTTAGCCAGGGGGCACTGACGATCCCGGAGTATCTCCGGCTCACCACCCGTCTCCGCGGCGCCGGCCTCGTGGTCAACGTCCCGCCGGACTACTTCCCGCCGGGCGCCCGGAAAGCGGACGACGCCGTCTTCTGGAGGCAGCTCATCCAGGATAATATCCGGCAGCGGCCCGTGGTGATGATCGGCCGGGACAACATGCTGGACCCCGCCCTGCTGGCGGCCGGCTTCTTCCCGCAGCGGCGCACCAACCTGCCGCTGCGGGAGATTCGCCTCCGTCCGCCCGCTTGGGACGCCGCCCCGGCCGCGCCCGCCCGGCCGGCGGACGTCCTGTTCCGGGGTCCGGATCCCGCGCTCCAGCTTGTCGGGTGGGACGCGGAGCCGCACCGGCACGGAGACGTGCTGTGGCTGCGGATCCGCTATTACTGGAAGTCCGGCGCGCCGGCGGCGCTGCGGGGGCTTCGTGTCTGGGGTCTCTTCGGGGATGAAACGGGCAGCTATGACCACCTGGACAATGGTGAGCCCGCGATGGCCAACATCCATGATCTGGGGCAGGGCGCCCAGTACGGAGCTGCGGCGCCGCCGCGCTTTCGGGAGACGGCGGAGATCGCCGTCCCGCGCTCGCAGTATGGGAAGGCGCTCCACTTCTGGCTGGGGGTGGCGCGGGAGGGGAAGTTCCTGCCGATCGTCGGCCGGATGGCAAGCCAGGTCGACCTCGGCCCGCTTCCGGCGCTCCCGGCGCCCCCCGCAGCCGGTGCCGAATCGCAGCGCTGAACGCCGTCCCCGCCGCCGGCCCGGCCCGGAGGTCTCGGTCGGCCGCGGGCCCGCGTCAGACGGGGCGGACCTCCATATCCGCGTTGCGGGCCTCGGAGACCTCGTTCAGGGCCTCTCGAAGGCGTGCGGCAGACAGGGAAGCGGGACAGTCCGCGCGGAGGGTCATCTGAAAGAGCGGCGCCCCCGTCACGGATGCCTCGTAGGCGCTCGTGTCCAGGGAGACGATGTTGGCGCCCAGCCGCTGGAGGGCGGCGGTTACGGCATGAACGATACCCGGGTGGTCGAGTGCGTGCACCCGGATTTCATAGGAGCGTACGTTCCCGGCGCGATGCGCGGCCGGGCTTCCGGTCTCCTTGACGATCAGTTCCAGCCCGAGGCGCTCTCCCACGGTGTGGATATCGCTCCGGGCCGCGTCCAGCACCGCGGGCGGGCCGGACACCAGCATCATCAGGGCGAACTCGCCACCGAGGATCGCCATGCGACTGTCCGCCACGCTGGCGCCTCGCTCGGCCAGTGCCGCCGTCATCTCCGCCACGATGCCGGGACGGTCCGTGCCGACGGCCGTCAGGACCAGATACTGCTGATTCATTGATCACCTCTCATTCTGCCAGCCACTGAACGCGACCCGTGCGCGATCCGAATGCCGTTCGAACGGGCTGGTCAACCGTTCACGGAGCGCTGCTCCTGCGCGAGGGCGTTGAGTGCTTCCCGCACCTTCCGCACCCCATCCGGAGAGACGGCGCGGTACTCCGTCTCATTCCCGGGAGGGTCGACGCCGAAGCGCACGGCCGGGTTGGCCGCGGCGGAAGGGTCTGGGGCGGCGTCGGTGATGGACAGGTGCACCTGCTCCACCCCGGCCCGGCGCACAACCTCCGCCAGTGAATCCAGCCGGATCCCGCCGCCGGGCATGATCTGGATCCGGCCGTCCGCCTGCTCCACGGTCCGCCGGATCTCATCAAGTCCATCCACCGCCAGCGGCGCCCGCCCGGAAGTCAGAACGCGGGTAATCCCCAGGTCGATCAACCGCTCCAGCGCCTCCGGCGGATCCGCCACCACGTCGAACGCGCGGTGGAAGACGGTCTGTAGGGGCCGGCCCGCCCCCTCGATCCGGCGCAGCAGCTCCCGGCAGCGGGGAGTGTCGACCTGCCCCTCCGGCGTGAGGAAGCCGAACACGAACCCATCCGCGCCGTGCTCGAGCGCCAGCTCCAGGTCGCGCCGGACCACCTCGCATTCCGCGAAGGTGTACGCCATCCCGCCCTCTCGCGGGCGGAGCATGAACATCACGGGAACGGAGGTTGCGGCTTTGATCGCGGCCAGCGTCCCCAGGCTGGGCGTCAGCCCGCCCACCGCGAGCGCGGCGCATAGCTCGAAGCGGTCTGCACCGCCCGCGGCCGCGGCGCGCGCGTCATCCAGGGATGAGACAATGGTTTCGAGCAGGATGTCGGGCATGGTGTGTGGGGCCTGGAAACGTGGTGGCCGGCACCGTTGAAGGAGAGAGGGCGCGCCTTGTCCGGGTACCCGTCCGGGTCACCTTGGCGGAAGGTCGGCGGAGCGCAGGCCGGCAACGACGGTCTCCAGGAACTCGCGGCAGCGGAGCGCCAGGCGGTCGACGCCCTCCGCGGTTGCCGGCATCCCGAGCACCGGCTGGAAGATGTTCTCGCAGCAGAGAGGCATGGTGCGGCCGGTCGAGAGAAACGGCTGCAAGAGGCGGTAATGATCGATCTCCCCGAAGCCGGGACCGCAGTCCTGGTCCCGCGGGACGCGCCGGTGGTCCTTGATGCAGAAGCTGCGGACCTGATCGACGCAGGTTGCCAGATCCGGCAAGGGGTCGATCTTCATATAATCCATCACATTGCCGGCGTCATAGCAGACGCGCACGCCCTCGTCATGGAGCTCGCGGGTAAAGCGCGCGCACGCCTGTCCGGTTCCCGTCTCACCCCCGTGCTGCTTGATCACCAGCAGCACTCCCGCCGCCCGCGCCAGCGGACCGAGCTCGCGGAATCGCTCCAGCCAGAGCGGCCGGTTGCCCCCTTCCGTGTGCCCGAAGGTGAGCACTTGGGCGATGCCCGCGGCGTGCGCCTGCTCGATGCGGCGCTTCAAGACCTCCAGCCCGCTGCGCGCC
>CAYQDT010000555.1:0-3796 GCA_964416225.1 uncultured bacterium | reverse complement strand
CCGAGGAGGCCCACGACGAGGTGGCACGGACGCGCGAGGAGGAACTGCGACAGAACCGCCTTGTTCGCCACCGGGCCTTCGATTGCCCGCGGATCGCACCCCATCGCGCCAACGAGCGAGACCGGCCCTACCTACGCTACTTCAGCCTGGTGAACCTGGCGAACAACCCGGAGATCCGCGAGAAGGAGCTAGCGCTCTATCGGACCTCCTTGAGCAAGCTGGTCAACCACCTCTCGTGGGAAGCGGAGATCGCCGCGCCTAAGCCGGTGGAGGGGCAGAAGCTCATTCTCCGAATCGACCTCCGCAACTACCAGTGGGACGCCGCGGCGTGGCGGAAGGTGCTGGCGGCATATCCTTACGGGTATAAGCCGCGCCAGCTCTCCGCGCAACTGCGCCAGATCCAGGCGCTCTCTGAGGCGGAGCTGCCGTATGTACGGGCGGACTGGTTCGTTGCCAATGCCAGTATCCCGCCGCTCTACCATGAGATCCTGCAGCTTCCGGATAACGTGCGGGCGCTGGAACGGAAACTGGGGGTCAATGTGGCTCGCAACGTCGGCCAGAACCGCGCTCTGCGGGCCGGGCTTCGCAATTCCGGCGTCTCCGTGAGCAACCGCGCCGTGGAGCGTCACCCTTCGCTCTACGGCGCCTATTGGAAGAGCTTCGACTACGCCAACAACCGCGGGGACAAGAACCTCTTCGCTGACCCGGTGGACCTCCATCCTGACGGCGGCGAGTACATTTTCAACTTGCCGAACGCGCTGCAGGGCTACTTCATCGCCAAGGCGGACGGAACGCGCCTGGACGCCGCCCCCATCGCCATCGTCTCTGACCGGACCAACCAGTTCGATCGTGAGGTTCGCAACGGCCGGTCCTGTATGGGCTGCCACGTCCAGGGTATGAAGGCGTTCGGAGACGAAGTAGCGGCCGCGCTGAAGGTGATGCGCCGTCCGTCCTTCGACCTGGGCAAGGCGGAGGCGCTGTACCGCGGGCAGGAGGCATTAGATGCGGCTCTGCACACCGACCGCGACAAATTCCTTGGCGCGCTGAAACAGACCGGCAGCCCGGAGCCGCCCAGCGATAAGGAAGAGCCGATCAACGTGCTGGCGCAGCACTATGCAGAGGAAGTCACCTTGGCGCAGGCCGCCGCGGATGCGGGCCTGCCGGACGTGGCGCAGCTTCAGCACCTGGTCCGGGAGAGCACCGAACTCCGGGATCGGGATGGCTTCAGCCAACTGCTGGGCAAGGACGGCGCCATCAAGCGGGACATCTGGGAAGAGCATTTCATCGATCTGATCCAGGAAGGTCGGTTGGGCGATGTGCTCAAGCCTACGCACCTGATAATCGTGCACCCGGACCGTCCCACCGCGGACCCGCGGCCGACGGTCGCCGTCGGCGCGCTGACTGGCCCAGGCGATACCCAGGCGCTGCGGCAATCGCTGCTCTTCTGGCTCAACCAGAGCCCGGACGTGCGTGTGGTGAATGAGGGGGCGGAGTACAACCTGAAGGGCACGGTTATCGTCAAGAACCAGGACCAGGTGAGCGTTCAGGTCGGTGACCGCCAGCACGACCTGCTGGAGGAACAGAGCGGCTCCCCGCAGGACCCCAGCTTCCTGGCGCAGCAGCTCGCCAGCAAGGTGAACTTCAAGATCACCGGCAACTGGGGCGTGGCGGCGGGTAACGGCACCTCCGGCACTCCGTCCGCCACACCCGTTCCGGCCCGGCCGGCGCCGCCGGCGCTGACGGTGGACCCGGTCCAGCAGTTGGTGCAGGCGATAGGCACCGGCGGCTCCGTGCAGCTTTCCCTGGCGGTTGACCGCGGGCCCGGCTCCACGTACCGCGGTGGAGAAGACGTAGGCGTGGGGTTCCGGGCGGACCGGGACTGCTTCGTGACGATCTACAACGTGGACAGCACGGGGAACGTGACCCTGCTCTTCCCCAACCAGCACGTGCGGGACAACCGTGTGCAGGCAGGACAGCTCGTCAGCCTGACGGGGCCGAACGGCAGCAGCCTCATCCAGGTCGACCCGAACCGCAGCTTCGGCATCGAGACGCTGGTGGCGTTCGCCACGACGGCTCCAGTGGCACTCCCGGGCGTGAAGGTTGGCGGGCAGGGGCAAGTGGCCGAAGTGGCCAAGAGCCTGGGCGAGTTCCGGAGCAAGAGCCTGAGGGTGAAGGACGAGCAGCCAAACCGGGTAGCTGTGGGGAATGGCGGGGGCGACGCCCGGCCGTCCAGCGCCGTCATCCGGTTCTTCTCCACCAGATAGATCCCCGCGCGCAGCCGACAGCGGAGGCGCACTCGCTGCCGGCTGCGGTCCTTTCCCGCACGAGAGGTCTCTGCGATGTTCACAAGCGGATTAATCTCCGGGCTTGCCCTGTGTCTCCTGCTGGCGGGCGGGATGGCCCTGGCTGAGCGCGAGCAGGCTCGCACAGCGGCGGTAAAGCCGCAGGCAGGTGAGCTGGCCGGAACCACCTTCTACCACAACGCCCATGCGCTGCTGGTGGGCATCAACCAGTACCCGCACCTCAAGCGAGAGCGGTGGCTCACGGCTGCGGAGCGGGACGCCACGGACATGGCACGGCTGCTGGTCCGCAGCTACGGCTTTCTGCCGGAGAACGTGACCGTGCTACTGGGACCGCAGGCGACGCAGAATGCCATCAACCGCGCCCTAGCAGCCCTGGCGGATGAGACCACAGTACCGAAGGATGACGCGGTGCGTGCGCAGGTTCCCGCCTTGCAAACACGTCCGCAGCAGGCGCCGTGAGATTCTGGCGCGCCCGCAGCGCCGGCCACGTGCAGGTGTCATAGGAGCTATAGCTAACCTCCACCCCCATTAATCCTCTTCAAGCCCCGGTGCGTGAACCCGTCCTGAGACACGACGGGCCTTGGCCCGGTGGGGCCAGGTTGAGTCGGTCGCCCGAATCGACGCTTTCTGAAACCCCGAGTACCAGGTCGCCAGTGGTGTTGATCTGCCGGAGCTGTGTCAACACAGTACGGCCGGACATATGCGACATGTCGGATCACGCACCGGCACGGGCTGGCGTGCTGGCGGCAGATGGACCGCGACGGGCCGAGCTGGATTCCGAAATGTGCTCTGCGGGGCAAGAGGGGCGACACGCGGTGCAGACAGTGACCCGCCAGCCGCGCCACGCGTGGTCGCGATTCGCGCGGCCACGCGCGTTTTCAAAGAGTAGCATCATGCCGCGGGGACGTCCGGACTCCCGCGACACCAGGATGGTGATCGGCCCTCCGTTCCGGCCGGATGGATGGATCCGTCGCCAGCACCACCCAGAGGTCTCCGGACACGCCCCGTTCGCCTCGCCGGCGCGCTTCCAGATTGTCCGGCCGGACGACCATCTTCCGGTTTGGAATGCGCTACACGAGCTCGAGGTCGATGCCCCGCATTGCCCGCCCACTTGTTGACGCTGTTGAATATGACCGAACGGCAGGCTGTTCCCGCATCAGGACCACGCGCTCGGAGCCACTGCCCGGCGAGGGAACAGCAACCGCTCGCGGCGGCGCGAGCCTAGAGACGCGGCCGAAAACCCGCCCCAGGCAGAGCCGCACGATCCAGGTCCACCCTTAGGAGCAGTTACTGCAGGAGGCGCGCGAGTACCAGCAGAATGCGGCGGGGCAGCGGGCGTTCCGGTAGCGCGTGGCGGTGGAACACGTGTTGGCACGGGTCGCGCGACCGGGGATGGCCCAGCCGAGGTGCGTGGGGCGGCCGTAGACGCGAGGGCAGCTCCTGCTAAAGGCGATCGTGGTGAACCTGCGGCCGACCTGGAACTGGGGCGCGGG
>CAYQDT010000554.1:0-3797 GCA_964416225.1 uncultured bacterium | reverse complement strand
CATCCGGGAGTCGCTGGCGCAGGGCGGCCCCGCGCTGGCCGGCATCACCTGGGAGCGGCTCCTGCAGGACGGCCACTGCCGGCTCAACTATCCCCGGCCCCACGTACCCTGGGCGGAGGGCCGGTTCCGGACCCCGAGCGGAAAGGTGGAGCTGTACAGCCAGCAGCTCGCGGAGCAGGGCATGGACCCGCTGCCGGCCTGGGTTCCGGATGTCGAGAGCCGGGAAGCGCGGCCGGAGCGCGCGGAGCGCTTCCCACTGCAGCTCGTCAGCGCGGCCAGCCATTACTACCTCAACAGCAGCTTCGGCAATGTGCCCACCCTCCGCCGGCTCCACGGCGAGCCGACGCTGGAGATCCACCCGGAAGACGCCGGCGCGCGCGCGAAATTCGCAGCGGGGACTGGGTGGAGGTGCAGAACAACCGCGGCGCGTTCCTGGCGCGGGCGCGGGTCGGGGAGAGCGTTCCTCCCGGCACCCTCTTCTCGCCGACGGTGTGGTGGAGTGATTCCACACCGGACCGCCGGGGAGCCAACTGGACCACGAACGACGAGCTGGCCGACTACGCCGGGGGCGCCACCTTCCACGGCAACCTGGTGGAGGTCTCCCTGGCGGCCGCCCCGCACCTGCGGGACTACGGCTGCGCGGATACCCTCGCGGAATCGTGATCGGCGGGGCCGCCGCGTGGGAGCGACGGCCCCGCCGCCGACTCGGAAACTCAAGTTTGCATTTCCGCGACCCGGCGTTCTTGCCCGCGGCCGGCGCGGATGCTATAATGCCGCGATTAGCTGCGGACCGCCCTCTTCGGAGCGGCGGACGGGTCCCTCCGACCCAGCCTCGCCGGGAGCGCTCCTCCTGTTCCGTACGGATCTTGCGAGTAGCCGCGGCACCCTGCCCCTGATTCCACGGGGCTGCCCATCCGGGTATCCGAAGGGAGGTGAATAGATGCGTCAGTACGAGATTACCTACATCATCGATCCGCAGTTGGAAGACGCGCAGCAGGCCGAAACGGTCGAGCGCTTCCAGACGCTGGTCGCAAACAACGGTGGAGAGGTCCAGCACGTGGACCGCTGGGAGCGCCGCCGCCTGGCCTACGAGGTCAACGGCCGTCGTGAAGGCTATTACGTGGTCATGAACTTCCGCGGCACGCCCGCCACGGAAGCGGAGCTGGACCGGGTGATGGGTCTTTCCGATAACGTGCTCCGGCACCTGATCGTGAAGATGGACGAGCGCCTGGCCAACCGCGCCATTGCGGAGGCGAAGGCGGCGTCCGAGGCCAAGGCCCGCGCCGCGGCGGAAGCCCAGGCGGCGGCGGCAGCGGCGGCTCCGGCCGAGACCGCGCCGGCGGCCCCGCAGGCCGCGGCAGCCGAAGCCCAGCCCACCGCACCGGAGACGGGAGAGGAGAAGACGGGGAGCGCCGAAGAAGCTTAAGGTAGCAGGCTTTTTTACGAGACACAGGCACGGAGGAAACAAGGATGCTGAACCGGGTGATACTGATTGGACATTTGGCGAACGATCCCGAGTTGAAATACACTCCCAGCGGCATTGCCGTGAGCACCTTCCGCGTGGCGGTGAGCCGTCCGTTCACCAATGCTCAGGGCGAGCGGGAAGCGGACTTCATCGACATCGTGGCGTGGCGGCAAACGGCGGAATTTGCCGCGAACTACCTGGGCAAGGGGCGCCTGGTGGCCGTGGAGGGACGGCTGCAGGTGCGCTCTTATCAGGCCCAGGATGGATCGCGCCGCCGGGTAGCGGAAGTGGTGTGCGACAATCTCAAAGCGCTGAACCGTCCGAAAGAGGGCGGCGAGGGCGGAGGGATGGCCGTCACCGCGGGCCCCGGCGGAATGAGCGGTGCGGAAGAAGTCCCACCGTACGACGATCCGTTCCAAGACGAGTAATCTCTGGTAAGGAGAGAGCATGCCTCCTCGCAGTTCCAATAAGCAGAACCGGTTCCGCCGGACGCGCCGCAAGCCGTGCGCGTTCTGTGTGGAGCGGGTGACGGATATCGACTACAAGGCGCATCAGCGGCTCCGGAAGTTCGTTTCCGACCGCGGTAAGATTCTGCCGCGCAAGACCACGGGCACGTGCGCGAACCATCAGCGCATCCTGGCCGGGGCGATCAAGCGCGCGCGGGTGATCGCTTTGCTGCCGTTTACCGCCGAATAGGCGCTGACGGCCCGTACAACAGCAGCGGCGTGGATTCCGGGTCGGAATCCACCCCCCGGGCGGTTTATGGCGGCCGCTCCTGCCGGCGCGGTCGGCCGCGCCCCATCACTAATCCTCGTCGTTGGCTCGGAGCGAGACGGTGGCGCCCGCGGGGACGGAGCGGGTAATCCAGACGTTGCCGCCGATGACGGCGCCCGCACCGATCACCGTGTCCCCACCCAGGATGGTGGCCCCGGGATAGATGATCACGTCATCCTCGATGGTGGGGTGCCGCCTTCCGCCATGGACGGGCAGGCCCGCGTCGTCGACGCGGACACTCCGCGCGCCAAGCGTGACGCCGTGATAGATCCGCACCCGGTTCCCGATGACGGTCGTCTCCCCGATCACCACGCCGGTCCCGTGATCGATGAAGAAGCTCTCGCCGATCCGCGCCCCGGGGTGGATGTCGATCCCGGTGAGCGCGTGGATCCGCTCGTTCATGATCCGCGGGATCATGGGCACGTCCAGCAGGTACAGCTCGTGTGCCACGCGGTGCGTGGTGATGGCCCTCAAGCCGGGATAGCTCAAAATAATCTCGTTGTAGCTGTAGGCGGCCGGGTCTCCGAAGTACGCCGCGATGACGTCCTTTTTCAGCATGTCCCGGACGTGCGGCATTCGCTCAAAGAAGAGGCCGACCACCCGCTCTGCCTCGTGCACCAGGCTCTCGTCGTTCGGCAGAACCGTGGGAAGGCCGTGCGCCACCGCATACTTACTGTTCGCCCGCAGCGGCAGGGCGCGCTTCACCTGGCGGAACAGGACGTCGTATACCTCGTCCAGCCGCTCGATGACCAGCGTCTCCAGGGACTCCGAGCGATCCCAGGTGGAGCGATAGCCGGGGTAGAAGACGTCGTCCAGGAGGGCGAGGATCTGCAGTACCTCCGCCTCGGACGGGATGGTGCCGCACCCCGTGATCGGGTTCAGCTCATCCCGGCATCCGTATCCAGGCTGGAGCTCATCCAGCGCGCGGCTCATCACCGCCGCCTTTTGGCGGATATATTCACGGCTGCTCATGGTGGCCCTATGTTATCCGCCTCTTTGCGCCCGGGACAAGCGCCTACCCGGCTCCGCCGCTCTCCTCGGCGCCGGCGCTTCCGCCGCCGTCCTCTCCCGCCGGACCTTCCGCCTCCTCGCGGACCGCTTCTTCCACCAGCTCGTCGAAATCATCTCCGAGGTCTTCACCCATCTCCCGCCCGACCCGGCGCATCCAGTCCGCCATGGCCCGCGGGTCTTCGGGGTCGCCGAGCGACGATGGGTCCGCCATATTCTCCAGGAGGTCGTCCTCGGATCGTGTGACGGCGAAGCGGGAGATCAGCTTGCGCAGACGGACGCCGCCGCAGCGGGGGCACACGGCTTCCTTCGGCTGGGCAACCACCCCCACGAGCAGGGTGAACCGGCGCTGGCAATCCTCGCAGCGGAACTCGAAGAGCGGCATGGGAAGGGAACCTGATACGAGCGGCCAGGCAAGTAGGCGCGGCTCAACAGTACGGGTGAGAAAGAAGGGTGAGAACCGGCCCACAATCCGGCCCGATCCGGACGCCGCGCGGGCCGCTCCCGGCTCGACGACCGGGAGCGGCCCGCGGAGGTGCATCCGGATCCC
>CAYQDT010000553.1:0-3798 GCA_964416225.1 uncultured bacterium | reverse complement strand
AGCGGTACGGGCGGGACGCTGTGCTGATCGGCTTCACCACCTATACCGGCACCGTCACCGCCGCCTCGGATTGGGACGGCCCCACGCACCGGAAGCGGGTCCGGAACGCCCTCCCAGACAGCTATGAGGCGCTCTTCCACGAGCTGGAGTTGCCCCGCTTCATGCTCCCCATCCGGCACGACCCCGCGGTTCAGGGCCTCCTCCGCGCGCCCCGCCTGGAGCGGGCGATCGGGGTGATCTACCGGCCGGAGACGGAGCGTCTCAGCCACTACTTTCACGCGCGGATGGCGGACCAGTTCGACGCGCTGCTCCACTTCGAGCACAGCCGCGCCCTGGAGCCGCTGGATCGCGGCCCGCACTGGATCGCGGCCCAGGAAGCGGCCGAAGAAGCGCCCGAGACATACCCGACCGGCCTGTGACGCACGGGGCTTTTTGGCGCGGTGCATGCGGATCCGCGGAGAAGCGGGAACTCTGGAGAGTGCGGATCCGGCGCCGCACGAAGCGCCGCCGGGCGGCGTGACGGCCACGGAGCGGACGGCGCGGCCGCATCCCTTCCCCGGCCCGCCCGCGGAGGTAAAGAGGTGCGCTACGGGGTCCCGGCACCACCGGTAAGTGTCGCCGGCCCGCGGTGCCGGGATGGACTGCCCCGTCCGTTTGCCCTGCGAGCAATCGGCGGGTCCGCGCACCCCTCGGGCAGCGCCGCGCCCTGGGGGCTGTGCAGCAGTCGGAGCGCCGCCTCGCCGCGCGGCCGGCGGTGGTGCCGGCTAGAGGGGCCGGACGAAGGCCGGGCGGCAGAGGGGGAGGAAGCCCGCCGCACAGCCGCCGGTCCGCCGGATGGCCGGGTCGTTGACCGCCGCGCGGGAAATCGCGTCACGGAGGAGCAGCCATGAGCGCCGAACACTACGCCACATTGACCACCGGGGTACAGGCCGTTCGGATCCCTTCCGGCAGCGTCATGCTGAACGGAGACCTGGCCATGCCGCCGCACGCGCGGGGGCTGGTCCTCTTCGCGCACGGAAGCGGCAGCAGCCGCCACAGCAGCCGAAACCGGTACGTGGCCAGCGCCCTGCACGAGGACCGCATCGGGACCCTGCTGATGGACCTCCTCACGCCGGAAGAGGAGCAGGTCGATCTCTACACCCGGCATCTCCGCTTCGATATCGACCTCCTCGCCCGCCGGCTGGAGAGCGCGCTGGAATGGCTCGCCGCGCAGGCGGAGACGGCGGGGCTCCCCACGGGCCTTTTCGGCGCCAGCACCGGCGCCGGCGCGGCACTCGTCACCGCGGCGCATGCTCCAGGGCATGTGGACGCCGTCGTCTCCCGCGGCGGGCGTCCGGATCTCGCCGGCTCCCTCCTTCCGCGGGTCACCGCACCCACGCTGCTGATCGTCGGCGGCTACGACTACCCGGTCATCGAGCTGAACCAGCAGGCGCTCTCCCAGATGCGCTGTGAGAAGCACCTGGAGATCGTTCCCGGCGCTACCCATCTCTTCGAGGAGCCCGGCACCCTCGAGGTCGCCGCTGCCCATGCCCGGAACTGGTTCGACCGCTACCTCCAGCAAGGCCGGCAGCAGGCCGCCGCCTGACGCGCCCCGCCGCCCGCGCGAACGCGGCGCGCCGTCACCACTTACCGGACGGCGCGCCCGGCGCCCTCACGCCTCCGTCCCCGCCCGGCACATCGCTCGGTCTTCCGTCTCCCCCGCCTCCCTCGCTTCTCCCCTGCGATCTTCCACTCCGTGCACACCGTGCTCTCCGCGCTCTCCGCGGCGGACATCTCTCCGAGACTCCGTGGCTCCGTGGCGCAGCCCCCCGGTGGTAGACGCTTGACGACCGCGCGGAGCGGGTAGCATCCGCCGTCACCCATTCTCCGGAAGGCCGCCTTGACTCCCACCGCTTCGCATCTCCGCTCCCTGCTGCGAGACCAGTTCGGCTTCGAGCGCTTCCGGCCGGGGCAAGAGTCGGTGATCCGCTCGGTGCTCGCGGGGAGGGATGTCCTGGCGGTGCTGCCAACCGGCGCGGGAAAGTCGCTCGTTTTCCAGCTCGCCGCGCAGGTGCTGAGCGGAGTGACCCTGGTCGTCTCACCGCTGCTGGCGCTGATGAAGGATCAGGCGGATTCAATCGAGGCGCACGGGCTGGAGGTGGGCGTCGTCAACAGCGCGCAGGGCGCCGCGGCCAGCCGGGAGGCCGTCGGGCGGGCACGGCGCGGCGAGACGAAGCTGCTGTACGTCACCCCGGAGCGGTTCGAGGACGACGACTTCGTCCGGGAAGCGCGGGAGATGGAGATCTCCCTGCTGGTCATCGACGAGGCGCACTGCATCTCGGAATGGGGATTCGATTTTCGCCCCGCCTATCTCGCCCTCGGGGACGCCGCCGCGCGGCTGGGCCGGCCGACGCTCCTCGCGCTCACCGCCACGGCCACGCCGTGGGTCCGGAGCGATATCATCCGGCGCCTCGGAATGCGGGACCCGGAGGTGGTGGTGCGCGGCGTCGACCGGCCCAACCTCTTCTTCGAGGTCCAACCGGTCCAGCGGGAAGAAGAGGAGTTCCGCGCGCTGCGGCGGCTGCTCATGGAGCCGGAAACGGCCTACCGCCCGGAGCTGGCGGACTCTCTCACGCGGGCCATGTCCGGAGCCGGGATCATCTACACCGCCACCACGCGCGCCGCGGAGGAGACCGCCGGCTGGCTCCGGCAGTGGGGCATCCCCGCGGACTTCTACCACGGGCAGCGGCGCAAGGCGGACCGGGAGCGGGTGCAGAACGGTTTCATGGCGGGCGAGCTGCGGGTCATCGCGGCGACCAACGCCTTCGGCCTGGGGGTTGACAAGCCGGATGTCCGGTTCGTGATCCACCGGGACGTACCCGCCAGCGTGGAGGCGTACTACCAGGAGGCGGGCCGGGCCGGGCGGGATGGGGAGCTCTCCCGCTGTACGCTGCTCTTCCGGCCGGCCGCGCTCGGCCGCGCCGCGTTCCTCTCCGGCCACGCCCGGCTCGCGCGCGCGGATCTGCGCGCGCTGCACGGGGTGCTGGACGGCCGCGCCGAGTGGAGCGCCGCGGAGCTGGCGGAGCGCAGCGGGCTGAGCCGGCCGAAGCTGCGCCGCGTGCTGGAGCTCCTCGCACGGCACGACCTGCTTCGCACCCGCGGCCCGCGCGTCCGCTTCTTACCGGCGGAGTGGCACCCGGATCAGGTCTCGCTGGAAGAGGAGGCGGCGCGGAAAAAGTATGAGCAGAGCCGCGTGGAGATGATGCGCGGCTACGCGGAGCTCCGGGAGTGCCGGCGGCGCTACTTCCTGAACTACTTCGGCGAGGAGCTGGAAGGAGAGCGCTGCCGCCTCTGCGACATGGACGCGCGGGAGGACGACGGGCTGGCCATCCAGGAGAGCGCCTCCGGCGAGGAGCCCCTGCCGGCCGGGGCGCAGGTCCGGCACCCGGTATGGGGAGAGGGTGAGATCACCCACCGCGAGGGCGGCATCCTGACGGTCCGCTTTCGCACGGGAGAGGAGAAGCGGCTGGCGGTCGAGGCCGTCCGGGACGGCGGCCTTCTGGAAATGGTGCGGGGAGCCGCTCCCTCCGGACCCGCCGCGGAGCAGGCGGCCCCCTACCGCCTCGGCGACGCGGTGGAGCACCCCGAATACGGCCCGGGCACCGTCGAGCGAGTCACCCGCGATGGAGTCACCGTCCTCTTCGACCGCGCCGGCTATCACACCCTCGACCTCCAGCGCGTGATCGAGGACAATCTCCTGCTCCCCACCACCCCACATGTCTGACCCGCCGCCCCCGTTCCGCGCTTCTCTCACCCTCC
>CAYQDT010000552.1:379-3804 GCA_964416225.1 uncultured bacterium | reverse complement strand
TTAAGGGTGTGTTAGCCGCAGGTTCCCCTCCGCTTAAGGTTCCGTTCGCAGAATCCTCCCGGCACGAAGGCAGCAGAGACGACCCTCCCCCCTCGCCGGTCCCCGCAGTTCCGGTCACCGCGGGTCGGCGGCTGTCTGCCTTGCCAGCGCCAGCGTCAGGGCCCGCGGGCCCCCGGATCGCGATGACTCCCCGCGCGATCCGGCAGCGGTCGACGACCTCCCTGCGCGCCGAGCACGGAAGCTCCGTGCGGCACACGCCGGAACAGGATCCTTTATGCAACAGCAAACGAGCTTGAAAAACAGAGCCCGCCGTCCCTCTGCCCGGGCCGCGCAGGTCATAGGGTGTTCACTGGTTGCGGGTGGTCTCACCCTCGCTGCAGTCGGCGCCGCGCCAAGCGCCGTCCCTCCGCCGGTCCACACCCTCGATTGGGGATTGGTGACTGCGCCGGTGTTCGGCTCCTCGGAGTCCGGGGTCTATGCGGGAGCGGAAAAATTCGCCGGGCCCGCGAAGTTCGGCGCGAACTACTACAACGGCGTGCTCCCGAACGGGCGGATCGTGAATCCGGCGGGGATCAGTGTCCAGATCGGTATGAACCCGTTGGGCTCCGCACTCACCCCGGACGGCAAATTCCTGATCACCAGCAATGATGACGAGCGGGATGCGAACATGGCCTCGCTGCAGAGCGCGGTCAACAAGGGCGGCTATTCACTCTCCGTGGTCCGCACGGCGGATATGAAAGTCGTCTCCCAGCTCAACTTCAACAACGCGGCGGGCGGCCTCTTCATCGGCCTCCAGGTAACCGGAGCGGGTCCGTACACCGTCTGGGCCTCCGGCGGACCCTCCAACAGCGTTCGCCTCTTCAATCTCGGTGCGGATGGAACGCTGACCGTGGGCAGCCCCACGGCCATCCCCATCGCTCCGATCACGCCGGCCGATCAGGGCTTCGTCTCCAACTATACGCCGGCTCCGGTATTCACCCAGACGGACGCGAGCGGCAACAAGCCGCCCGTTCCGAGCGGCTTCGACCGGGCGAACGGTGCGAAGACTACCTTTCCCGCCGGCTCGGCGCTCAGCCCCGACGGCAAGTTCCTGTACGTTGCCTGCAACGGGGACAATAGCCTTGCGGTGATCAATACGAAGACGCTGCAGGTCGTTAAGCAGGTCCCGGTTGGCTATTTCCCGTACGCCGTTTCGGTCAGCTCGGACGGTGCCACGGTCCTGGTCTCCAACTGGGGGATCTCGGAGTACAAGTTCAAGGCGCCGACCTATGACGCGAACGGCAAGCTGACGCAGATCAGCCCCGCGGGTCAGAACGAGCCGGATGGCTTCTACGTTCCGAAAACCAGCACCGGCGGAGCGTCTGCAAAGACCTCCTCGGTCACCGTGGTTTCGGTGCCGGGCGGCGATCCGACAAGCGCCACGGTCGCCGGCTCCTACTATCTCGGCAAGCCGCTGGATGAGCTGCGCCAGGTCGGCGACACCCACCCCAGCGCAATGGGGGTCGTGCGGACGAAGAACGAGCAGGTGCTGTACGTGGCCCGGTCGAATGACGACTCCCTCGTGCTGATCCCGCTCACCGGCGGCGCCGGCCATTCCGCCGGCGCACGTCCGAGCCTGAAGCCGCGGACGTTTGACCTTTCCCCCCTGCGCCTGATCGCGCACGATCGCCACGCCGTGACCGGCAGCTACCCGAACGCCATCGCCGTTTCCGCGGATGGGACGCGCGTTTACGTTGCGGAGGCGGGCATCAACTCGGTGGCGGTGCTGGACAGCCGGAACCCGGTGCAGCCGCGCCTGCTCGGGCGGATCGGCACCGGCTGGTACCCCACGTCGCTCTCCCTCAGCGGCGACGGCAAGACCCTCTTCGTGATCAACGCGAAGGGGATTGGTGAGGACATCAATCCGAACACTCAGCCGGCCGGCAATAACCCCAGCGGGGTCGAGTCGTTCAGCGATTCGAATTTCCTCTTCGGCTCCGCGCAGAAGGTGGAGCTGGCCGGCGTCCGGCTGGACAACACCACGGTGCTCCGCAACAACTTCGCGGTTCAGCAAACGGCGGATACCAGCATCGTTCCGGTCGGCGGCGCGGCCTCGAAGAAGATCAAGCATGTCTTCTTCATCCTGCATGAGAACAAGACGTTCGATGCGATGCTGGGGAATCAGTCGCACTTCGGCCCGTACGCCAGTGGGACGTTCAACAATGCGGATGGCTCGCCGGCCGCCGACCCGCAATTCACTCCGGTGGCGCTGAACACTCAGCTCATCGCCAAAACGTTCGCAACGGGTGTGAACTACTATTCCGACTCCGAGGAGAGCGACGCCGGCCACCAGTTCTGCGCCTCCGGCACCGCGACGGACTACACGGAGAAAACGCTGCTGGTGAAGGGCGGCCGCGGACTGCTCGTCAACAAGAACTTCGAGCCGGAAGACTACCCCGCGTCCGGGTACATCTTCAACAACGCAGCCCGCAATGGGGTCTCCTTCAAGGACTTCGGTGCGATGATCCGGATTCTGGGAACGGACACCGGCGGCAGCACGCCGACCACGCTGAACGACCCGCCGAGCGGTGCGAACGGCTATCCGGCCTCGGTCAATCCGCTGAACAACGTGGGCGACGTGGATACCCAGACGCAGGGCCTTGGCCAGAGCTACTTCATGGCGCTGCCGGTGCTCTCCGTACTGGGCGGCAACAATGCAAACGGGGAGCCCCGGCTGGACCGGAACTACCCCGGCTACAACTTCAACATCTCGGACCAGCGCCGGGCCAAGCAGTTCTGCCGCGATTTCGACCGGATGGTGGCTTCCAACACCCTGCCGCAGTTCGTCTACATCTATCAGCCGAACGACCACACGGGCGGAACGCAGGCAACCAACGTTCCGAAGCCGACGGCCGCCCAGCAGGTAGCGGATGGCGACGTGGCGCTCGGGATGGTGGTTCAGCACCTGATGAACAGCCCCGTCTACTACAACGGCCAGACGGGCGAGGGCAGCGCGATTTTCATCACCTATGATGACGCGCAGTCCTCTCGGGACCACCTCCACCCCCACCGCACCCCGCTGATGGTGGTGAGCCCGTACGCGAAGCCGGGCTTCATCGCGACGCGCCACTACAGCACCGCGTCGATCGTGAAGACGGAGGAGCTGCTCCTCGGCCTCCCGCCGAACAGCCTCGGCGACCTCCTCGCGACGGACCTGCGGGACATGTTCCAGCCAACCTACAACGGCATCACGGCGGCGAGTCTGACCGTCTCCCGCACCTGCCGCTACCAGCCCTCTCCGGAAGGCCGGAAGCTCTGGGCCCTCGTGGACCGGCTGGACACCTCCGCGCCCGATCGCGACAGCTACCGGGTCGGAGCCCTCGGCCGCCTGTCGATGCGGGCAGACGCACTCCATGCGCAGGCCCGCACGGCGGCAGAGCGCCGCA
>CAYQDT010000552.1:0-369 GCA_964416225.1 uncultured bacterium | reverse complement strand
GGCTGTACGCTACGGCACTCCGCCTGGTGCAGACGGGTCCCGCCCGCCGCGACGCGGACGACTAACCCCGGTTAGCCGAACCGCACGGTGGTGATCGAGGGGTGGAGAAGCCGGCTTCTCCACCCCTCGACGATTCTTCCGGGGATCGGGCCGGTGTCCGGCATACGTGCGCCCGCTGGAGCCGGGCCCGCGCCCGGCAGGCTTCCATTGAAGAATTCCGCTTCGTACGGTATGATGGGTCAGCCCCGACCGGCCTTACGCCGGCCTTTTTTGTGCCTGAATAGCTCCTATTTCCATGCCCGATCCCATTCAAGAAATCCGGCGGCGCCGCACCTTCGCGATCATCTCGCACCCCGACGCCGGCAAGAC
>CAYQDT010000551.1:0-3807 GCA_964416225.1 uncultured bacterium | reverse complement strand
AGCTGGAAGGTGGCCGGTTCAATGCACCGACAGTGGAACGGATCGTCCAGTCGGGTATTCCGGTGATGGGGCACCTGGGGCTCACGCCGCAGTCCGTCCGGGCGCTGGGAGGATACCGCGTCCAGGCCCGCCAGCCGGATGCCGCCCGCCGGCTGCTGGAAGACGCCCGGACGCTCCATGAGGCGGGGGCGTTCGCCATCGTTCTGGAACTGATTCCCGCCGAGGTGGCGCGGGAGGTCAGCCGCGCCCTTCCCATCCCCACCATCGGAATCGGTGCCGGGCCGGATTGCGACGGCGAGGTACAGGTGCTGCACGACCTGCTGGGTCTGGCCGGTGATTTCACGCCGAAGCACGCCCGGCGCTTTGCCGAAGTGGGGGAGACCATCCGCGGCGCCCTGCAGCAATACGTGGATGAAGTGCGTGCCGGCACCTTCCCCGCGGAGGCGCAGACCACCCGAGCCCGTGACCTGGAGGACCCTGAGTCGTGGAGGTTGTAACGACGGTCGCCGAGGTCCGCGCCCGCTCCCGCGCCGCCCGCTCCCGCGCGGCAAGCGTGGGCCTGGTCCCCACGATGGGAGCCCTCCACGCCGGACACCTGTCACTGATCCGCCGCTCCGCCGCCGAGTGCGGGTTCACCATCGTCACGCTTTTCGTGAACCCGACCCAGTTCAGTCCGGAGGAAGACCTCTCCCGCTATCCCCGTGATTTCGACGGAGACCGGGCACTGGCGGAAAGCGCCGGCACCCACCTCCTGTTCGCGCCGGAGGCGGCCGAGGTGTACCCGCCCGGATACCGGACCTTTGTCACCGTCGATGGGCTGACGAGCCGCCTGTGCGGCGCCTCCCGTCCCGGGCATTTCCGCGGCGTGACCACGGTGGTTTGCAAGCTGTTCAACGCGTGCGAGCCCGACCGGGCCTATTTCGGTGAGAAAGACTTTCAGCAGCTCCAGGTGATCCGGCGAATGACCCGAGACCTGAACCTGCCCATCGACGTGGTCGGCTGCCCGATCGTACGGGAGCCGGACGGCCTTGCGATGAGCAGCCGCAACCGCTATCTCTCGTCTGAGGAGCGCCGCTCCGCGCTCGCCCTCTCCCGGGCGCTGGAGGCGGCGCGATCCCGGTTCGACGCGGGAGAGCGGACCGCCGAGCGCCTCCTCACCACGGCGCGGGCGGCGCTAGCGGGGGAGCCGGAAGTCCGCCCGGATTATCTCGAGCTGGTGGATGCCGAAAGCCTGGCGCCGGTCGAGCGGATCGAGGTGCCCGCCGTGCTTGCCGTCGCCGCGTTCGTCGGCCGGACCCGTCTCATCGACAACACCGTTCTTCACCCCTAGCGGCGGGAGACCCCTCCCGACCGGCGCCCTCCGACGGAACTCCCTTCGCCCTATTGCCATGGAAGAGCTTCTTTCAATCGTGGACCTGGACCGCCTCGTAGCCGCCGCCCTCGCGGAGGACGTTGGGCCGGGAGATATCACCACGCTCAGCACCGTGCCGGCGGACCGGCTGGGACGCGCCCGGTTTCAGGCGAAGGACACGGGCGTGCTTGCCGGGATGCTCGTCCTTCGCCGCGTGTACGCCTACCTGGACGCGCGCGTTACCGTCACAGAGGCGCTTCCGGACGGCACCCCCTTCCAGCCCGGCGGGACGATCGCGGTGGTGGAGGGACCGGCACGGGCTCTGCTCACGGGCGAGCGGGTGGCGCTCAACTTCCTGCAATATCTGTCCGGAATCGCCACGCGCACCGCCCACTTCGTCGGGCTGGTAGCGGGCACCGGCGCACGGATTGTGGACACGCGCAAAACGGTTCCGGGGCTCAGGCTCCTCGCCAAGTACGCGGTGCGCGCCGGCGGCGGCCACAACCACCGCTTCGGGCTGTACGACGGCGTGCTCATCAAAGACAACCACATCGAGGCCGCCGGAAGCATCCGGGAGGCGGTGGCGGGCGCCCGGCGGCTCGCGCCGCACCTCACGCGCGTGGAGGTGGAGGTGGAGACGCTGGAGCAGGTTCACGAGGCGCTGGACGCGAGCGCGGATGTTCTCCTCCTGGACAACATGTCGCTGGAGCTGCGGCGCGCCGCCGTGCAGCTCTGCCGGGGCCGCGCGCTGACGGAAGCGTCCGGGGGCATCAACGAGCAGACCGTCCGCGCGATCGCCGAGAGCGGCGTGGACTTCATCAGCGTCGGAGCGCTCACCCACTCCGTGACCGCGCTGGACATCAGCCTCGACTGGCTGGCCTGAACTGGAGCGCGCCGGTGATGCCCGCCGACGGCGATCCGGTCCGGCGGACGTCACCGGTTCGAGCCGGTACGCGCGTCCTCGCAGGAAGATCGACGTGCCGGGCCGTAAGGGAATGGCGGATTGCGACAGGCTCTGTTGCCTGCCGGAAGGAGAAGCAAACTGATGGCTGAACGGCGTAAACTGCGGGTCGGGATGGTGGGCGGGGGCGGGCCCGCCAACTTCTTCGGCGCGCCGCACCGCACGGCGATCTTGATGGATAACACGGCCGAGCTCACCGCCGGCGCGCTCCGCTCCAGCGCCAAGGGATCGCTCGAGTCCGCCCGGGAGCTGTTCTTCACGCGCGGCTATCCCGATTACCAGACGCTCTTCGCGGATGAAGCAAAGCTACCGGTGGACGAGCGCATCGACTACGTTACGATCGTGACTCCGAACGACTCCCACCACCCCGTGGCGAAGGCGGCGCTCGAGGCCGGGATCCCGGTCCTCTGCGAGAAGCCGCTGACGCTCACCCTGGACGAGTCCCTGGACCTGGTGCGGGCCCAGAAGAAGAGCGGGCTCCCCTTCATCGTCGCCTATACCTACACCGGCTTTCCCATGGTGATGCTCGCGCGGGAGATGGTCCGTAACGGCGACGTCGGCACCGTCCGGAAGGTCGAGGCCTGGTATCCGCAGGGGTGGCTGGCGGACCGCACGGAGGATGCCGGGGTTCAGCAGGCACAGTGGCGCGTGGACCCCAAGAAGAGCGGGGCGTCCGGCTGCGGCGGCGACATCGGCACGCACGCTTATGAATTCGTTCGCTTCGTGGGTGGTCTCACGGCCGTGGAGGTGTGCGGGCGGCTGAAGACCTTCGTGAAGGGCCGCGCTCTGGACGACGACTTCACCGTCCTGGCACGCCTGGATAACGGCGCCGTGGCGACGATCACCGCGTCCCAGGTGACTATCGGCGCGCAGAACGACAATGGTTTCCGGATCATCGGCGAGAAGGGCACCCTCGAGTGGTCGATCACGGACCACACCGCCCTGAAGGTCTTTCGCGGCGGTCAGCCGGTTCAGATCTACCGGCTCGGTGCGGACTACGGCTACTTCCCGGAGAGCATCAAGCCGTACCTCCGGCTTCCCAGCGGCCACCCGGAAGGGTTCCACGAGGCGCTTGCCAACCTGCACAAGAGCATCCAGCTCCAGATCCGGAAGCGGAATGGAGAGAGCGTCCCGGCCGCCTTCCCACACCCTGACGTCGTGGACGGAGCGGCAGGCCTCGCTTTTATCGAGGCGAGCGTGAAGAGCAGCCACGAGGACGGCGCCTGGACCAGGGTGGAGAGCGTCGGGTAGGCGCTCGAAGCGGCTGTATTTCGGGCAGTTCCAGCCGTGGTCGGGTACTTCCCGCGATACCGGGAGACTACTCGACTGCGGCTCGGACGACGCCTGTCTTTGCGGGCCGGGCTCGAAGGCGGCCGTTCACCGGCGTCCTCTACCGGCGAACGACTGCCTTCCGATCTAATTCCCACCCGGTTTCCGGCACCGGAGCGAGTAGGTGCGGTCCTGGTAGAGATCGGCCCAGAAGGTCGTGAACGGG
>CAYQDT010000550.1:0-3808 GCA_964416225.1 uncultured bacterium | reverse complement strand
CCGCGCGGCGTATGGGATTGACCTGCCGGTCTACGGGGGGATGCGGAACTGGCACCCGTTCATGCGCCAGACGATCCACGCCATGAATCATAAGGGCCGGCGGCACGCGGTGGGCATTGTACTGGCGGCCCACCGGAACGTCACCAGCATCGAGCGCTACCACCAGGACGTGCGTCAGGGCATCGAGCAGAATGGCGGGGAGGGGCCCGAAGTGGTCTACATCGGCGAGTGGTTCGAGGACCCGCAGTTCCTGGAGGCAAATGCCGCCCGGATCGAGGAGGCAACCGGATTCCGGCGGGGTGCGTGGCCCGCGGAGGTCCCCATTCTTTTCACGGCGCACTCCATTCCGATCCCCGCGGCGAACGGCTCTCCGTACGTGGAGGACATTCGCGCCTCGTGCCGCGGCGTCGCGGGAATCCTGGGGGCGGCGGACTGGCAGCTCGCGTGGCAGAGCAAAAGCGGGGACGGGCGCGTTCCGTGGCTGGATCCGGACATCAACGACGTGCTCCGGGACCGGGCGGCCGGGGGCATGAAGGAAGTGGTGGTACAGCCGATCGGGTTCATCCATGACCACGTCGAGGTGCTGTTCGACCTCGACGTCGAGGCACGCGAGACGGCTCACGAGCTGGGTCTGACGTATCACCGCGCGAGTACCGTGGGGGACCACCCGGAGTTCATCGACATGCTGGCCGGCCGCGTTGCGGAGCTGGCGCGCGCGAACGGGCGCTGAGGGAGTAGCGGGAACATGCGGGTCGCGGTGGTGGGCGGCGGCATATCGGGGCTGGCGGCGGCGCACCGGCTCACCGAACGGGCGGCTGAGCGGGGCGAGGAGCTGGAGCTCGTGCTGCTGGAAGGGAGCAACCGCCTGGGGGGCGTGATCCGGACCGAGCACCGGGATGGGTGCATCCTGGAATGGGGTCCGGAATCGATGATCACGGACAAGCCGTGGGCCCTCGCGCTGGCCCGGCGGCTCGGTCTCGACCGCCTGTTGATCGGCACGCAGGCCCAGAATCGCCGCAGCTTCGTGGTCCATCAGGGAAAGCTGCAGCCGGTGCCGGAGGGCTTCCAGATCCTGGCTCCCGCGAAGTTCGTCCCGCTGGCGCTCAGCCCGATCTTCTCTCCGGCGGGCAAGCTCCGGATGGCCCTGGACCTGATAATCCCGCGGCGCCGGCGGAACGACGACGAGAGTCTGGGGGACTTCGTGACGCGGCGGCTCGGACGGGAGGCGCTGGATCGGATGGCGCAGCCGATGATCGCCGGCATCTACGGCGCGGATCCGATGCGCCTGAGCCTCCAGGCAACCATTCCCCGCTTCCTCGATATGGAGCGGGAGTACGGCAGCGTGATCCGGGGCATGTGGGCGCGCAGCCGCGCGCAGGCGGCGAGCGCTCCGGCCGGCGGCGCGTCACCGACCAACGGCAATGGTGTGAGCGGGGCCCGCTACGGGCTGTTTGTCTCGTTCCAGGACGGGATGGGAGTGCTTATCGAACGGCTGGCCGAGCGGCTGCCGGCGGGGGCGATCCGGCTCAACACGCGGGTCGAGCGGCTGACGCCGAACGCCCAGGGCTGGCGGCTGCACCTGGGCTCCGGAGAGCTGCTGGAAGCGGATGCCGTGATCCTGGCGCTGCCGACCTATGCGGCCGCGGAGCTGCTGCGGCCGCTGGACGATGTCCTCGCGCGCATGCTTGGGGAGATTCCGTATGCCGCCTCCGCCACGGTGAACCTGGCGTACCGGGAGCAGGACGTGCCCCACCCGCTGGACGGCTTCGGCTTCGTGGTCCCCAGCGCGGAACGCCTCAACATCCTCGGCTGCACGTTCACGCACCGGAAATGGGCGGGGCGCGCGCCGGAGGGGACGGCGCTCCTCCGCGCGTTCCTGGGCGAGGCGGTCATGCACGGCCGCACCGACGCGGAGCTGGTGGAGCTCGTCCGGGCGGACCTGCGAAAGCTGCTCGGCATCACCTGTCCGCCGCGGTTCACGATCACCGCGCGTCACCCGCGGAGCATGGCCCAGTACGCCGTCGGCCACCTCGAGCGTGTGGATGCGATGGAGCGGCGGGCCGCGGAGCTTCCCGGCATCCACCTTGCCGGCAACGGTTACCGGGGCATTGGCATCCCGGACTGCGTGCATCTGGCCGAACTGGCCGCGGAACGGGTCATCGGCACCGGCATGTAAGCAGGCGCCGATGACCCGAACCAGCATCACCGGTTGCAAAAGCGCCTGCCGGAGCCGCGGCGCCTATGCAGAGCGGCGGGATCGCGCTAGTTGCGCGCGGTGACCAGCATTCCGGGCGGAGACTCGAGGAAGCGCACCTTCGCGTGGTGCTCTTCCATGTATTTCAGGCTCCACTCGCCGTCGAACAGCGCGCACGGGTTGCCGTCATTGTCCTCCACGCGGCGGGAGCCATGGAAGAAACGCATCGACTTCAGCGCCTCGGCGTCGCCTTCCAGCCAGCGGACGATCCGGTACGGCGTGGTGTCCAGGAGGGTCTCCACCCCGTACTCACTCTGGAGCCGGAACTGAACCACCTCGAACTGGAGGCGCCCCACGGCGGCAAGGATCGGCTCGCGGCGGGCGGCGTCCACGTCGTAGAACACCTGGACGACGCCTTCCTCGCCAAGCTGCTGCATCCCCTTTTGGAACTGCTTATACTTCTCGATCTTCTTGTTCCGCAGCACGGCGAAGTACTCCGGCGAGAACCGAGGCATTCCATGGAAGCGAAGCGGCTGTCCCGTGCAGAGCGTGTCCCCAATGGCAAATACCCCGGGGTTCGTCAGGCCGACGATATCTCCCGGGTAGGCCTCTTCCACCAGGATGCGATCCTGCGCGAAGAGCTTCTGCGGGCGCGTGAGTCGCACCTGACGCCCGAGGCGTGGGTTCTGGACCGCCATGTCCCGCTCGAAGCGCCCGGAGACCACCCGCATAAACGCGATGCGGTCCCGATGATTGGGGTCCATGTTCGCCTGGATCTTGAAGATGAAGCCGCGGAACTCCGGCTCTTCCGGCTCGACCTCCCGATCTTCCGCCAGCCGCGGGGCGGGGGAGGGAGCCATGTGGATGAAGCCGTCCAGAAAGAGCTCCACCCCGAAGTTGGTGGCGGCACTGCCGAAGAAGACGGGCGTCACCTCGCCGCGGGCCACGCGCTCCACGTCCAGCTCCTCGCCCGCCCCGTCCAGCAGCTCGATCTCGTCGCGGAGCTTGCCGTAGCGCGCCGGACCGAGCGCCCGCTCGAGCGAGGGATCGGAGAGATCGGTCGCCCGCATTGGGGCGCGATAGGCGCCGTGCTCCGTCCGCTCAAACAGGTGGACGGATTTCTCCCGCCGGTCATACACCCCGCGGAAGTCGGGCCCGTCGCCGATCGGCCAGTTCACGGGAACGGAGCCGATACCGAGCACGTCCTCGATCTCCGCGAGCAGATCGAGCGGCTCCAGACCGGGGCGATCCAGCTTATTGATAAAGGTGAAAATCGGGATGCCCCGCTGGCGGCAGACGTGGAACAGCTTCTTGGTCTGGGGCTCGACCCCCTTGGCGTTGTCGATAAGCATCACCGCGCTATCCGCGGCCATCAGGGTGCGATACGTATCCTCGCTGAAGTCCTGGTGACCGGGGGTGTCCAGCAGGTTCAACATGAACCCCTCGTACTCGAACTGGAGCACCGTCGAGGTGATGGAGATGCCGCGCTGCTGCTCCAGCGCCATCCAGTCCGAAGTCGCCTTGCGCTGGTTCTTGCGCGCCGAGACGGCTCCCGCGGTATGAATGGCGCCGCCGTACAGGAGGAGCTTCTCGGTGAGCGTCGTTTTGCCGGCG
>CAYQDT010000549.1:0-3810 GCA_964416225.1 uncultured bacterium | reverse complement strand
ATCCCATACTGGAACGGGACATGTCGCTGCACCTGCTGCCAGAGCCCCGTCTTCCAGTCGCCCCGCTGCCACTCGTCCCAGGGGTGGGCGTTGGCGCTCGGCTGCACCAGGATGCCCGCCCCCTGCGCGGCCAGCGCCTCCATCACCGCCTCCTGCCATGCGTCGTAGCAGACGGCAATCCCCACCTTCCCGAGCTCCGTCGCGAACGTCCGCACCTCGGAGAGCGGACCGGGAGTCAGGTCGAGGCCCTCCGGGGTGCCTTCGGCCCCGTATGGGTGCACCTTCCGCTGCGTCCCGAGCACCGCGCCGTCCGGGCCGAAGAAAAAGGCCGTGTTGTACACGGCGCCGGAAAGACCCCCTTCCCCGGTGTCGGGAAGCGGAACGCTCCCGGCTGCCAGGTAGCAGCGGTGCCGCGCCGCGGCCCGGGAGAAGGTGTTCACATAGCTGCTCCGGATCGCCTCGCTCCGGGCCAGTAGCAGACCGCGGACCGGGCTCACGCCGAAGCGCCGGCAGTTCTCCGCCACCTCGGATTCGTGCTCCCGGATCAGCCGCCCTCCCGCCTCGACCCAGCGGGTGCAGCCCTGCAGCAGCTCCAGGTGGCCGGCGAAGATCAGGGGCAGACCGATGAACTCCGGAAAGGCCACCAGGCATGCCGCTCCGCTCTCCCGGCGGGCTTCCACCTGCTCCAGCAGCGCTTCCACGTACGCGGCGAAAGCATCCTCATCCCGGTAATGCGCCAGCGTCCAGCGCGCCTGTACCGCCACAAGCTGCGCCCGTACCGCACCCGCGGCGGCTCCGGGCGGGCCCACGGCGGTGGACGGAGTGCGACACCGGTTCATCATCTCGCCCTTCCTCGCGCGGTGAGCCAGGCCCGTGCGATGCATCCGTTCGGGTACGGCCGGGGCCGGCACGCGAGGTGGGCTTCCGGCTGCCTACAGCTTCCCCTCCGGCGTGACGCGATCCTGGCCTCATCGTCTCATGCCCGCCCGGTCCTCTCATCCCCACACGGAGATTCCGGTTTCTTCTCGTCCTCACCGTGCGAAACTTGGCGGCCGTTCGGGCAGCCGCCACCGGACATGCTGGGGTCCCTTGCGGTGTGTCCCCAGGTGCTCAAACTGGAGGTTCCGGACCGCCGCAATGCGGGTAGAACCGAGATTGGCGGCGCCCTTCAGTGTCTCATCCCTCTGCGCGTTCCCTGTAAGGGCGTTGCTCTCGCGCGTCCGTTCTTTGAAAGACCCACCCTTGGCTGAGACCGTGGTTGTTCACTCGGACCTTCCCGGCAGCGGCGCCGCCGGCGCCGCCCTGGGCGGCCGGATCACTGCAGCGCTTCAGGGCGACAGACCGGATGCGCTCATCCTGTTCGCGTCTCCGCGGTACGATTACGAGGAACTGCTTGCTGCTCTGAATTCCGCCTGCGCGCCGCGTTGTCTGGTCGGCTGCTCATCCGCCGGAGAGTTTACCACCGACGTAGCGCGCGAGAGCTCCGCCTGTGCGATTGCACTCCGCGCGCCGGAGTTCCACTTTACCTGTGGCATCGGGAAGGGTCTTTCAGAGGATCGCGCCCGGGCAGCGCGAGAGATCGTCTCCTCGTTCGATGGCGTCGACGGCCATAACTACGTGTATCACTCCGCACTCGTGCTGACTGACGCGCTGGCCGGACACGCAGACGAACTGGTGGAGCATCTCACGCTCGCTACCGCGGGCATCTATCAGCTCATTGGTGGCGGCGCGGGTGACGACGCTGCCTTTCAGCGGACACACGTGTTCCACGGAGCGAGGGCCTATCCGGACGCGGCCGTTGCCCTGGAGATCCTCTCGAACAAGCCGCTTGGGATTGGTGTTCACCACGGTTGGAGCCCTGGGAGTCCGGGGATGAGGGTCACGGAGGCGCAGGGGAAACGGCTGATCAGCCTCAATGCCCAGCCGGCCATTCAGGCGTTTGAGGGGCACGCCCGGTCTACGGGACAACGGCTGGACCCGGATAATCCGCTGCCGTTCTTTCTTCACAACGTGCTCGGCATCGATACGGGGGTTGGACATAAGCTCCGGGTCCCGCTCGCCGTGGACAACGATGGAGCGGTCCTCTGCGCGGCGGAGGTCCCGGTTGGTGCCATCGTCCATATCATGACCGCCGCCCGTAGTTCTCCCGCGGATGCCGCAACGAAAGCGGTGGCCGCCGCTCTGCACCAGTTATCCGGACACCGCCCGGGCGGGGCACTTTTCTTTGACTGCGTGGCCTCGCGCCTCCGCCTGGGGAGGGAGTTCGGTTTCGAGCTTTCAGCGCTGCAGCAAGCACTTGGTGGCGCTCCCTATGCCGGCTGCAACACGTACGGACAGATCGCTCGCGCCGAGGGACAGTTCAGTGGCTTTCACAACTGCACAGCCGTCGTCTGCGTCTTCCCGGAATGATCCCTCCGCGGCCCACAGCACCACGCTTCAGCTGCTGACCCGACTTGCGGCCCGCGAGGGGAGGCTGGAGGCCGCACAAACACTCGCAGCGCACCTCGGTGCGGAGGAGCTGCTGGTCTTCGTGGAGGACACCGAGCTGGGCGTGCTTCTGCCGGCCCTCGGTTTCCCCCAGACCCTCCCGCGGGGCTCCGAGTGGGGGCTGCTGCTTCTCAGCTCACGGAAGATGGCTGAAAGCTGCGGCATGCTGCCCTCGCCCTCATCAGGGAGAGTGCTTCCCGCACTCTGCTGCACCGCTCTGGACGGCAGCGTCCTCGTAATACTCGGCGGCAGTCCGAGTGTTGCCGAGGTAAGGACCGTGAGTCTCCTCCTGCCGCTCCTGGGTGCAGCCTACCGCGGAGAACAGGCTGTCTACGCAAACCGGGGACGCGCTGAAGTCGCGCGCCAAATCGCCGAGCAGGCCCGGTTGCTGACGGAGGGCCTCGAAGCCGCTCGCCGCAGCCTCCAGAGCGCTCTGCTGGAAGCTCAGGAAGCGGATCGGCGGAAGAATGAGTTCCTGGCCATGCTCGCACACGAACTCCGCAATCCGCTCGCGCCCATCGCGGGCGCTCTGGAAGTGATCGGCCAGCGCGCTGCCGCCGATCCCATCGTCGCCAGGAATCAGGCTGCCGCCACCCGCCAGATCTTCCAGCTGCGCCGTCTCGTGGATGACCTTCTGGATATGTCCCGCATCACCAGCGGAAAGATTGAGCTGCGCACCGCGCCGCTAGACCTGGTCGCGCTCATCGAACAGACGCTGGAGACTGGCGGCCCGCAGCTCCAGGAGCGCAGCCATGAACTCCATATTCAGCTTCCGCCGGAGGCGCTGTGGGTTAACGGAGATCCTGTGCGGCTGGTACAGGTGTTCGCCAACCTTCTGATCAACGCCGCCAAATTCACGGAGCCGGGCGGGCGCGTGGAGGTGACCGCCCGGCGAGAAAATGGGTTCGCGCGAGTGAGCGTGCGGGACAGCGGGATTGGGATCCTGCCGGAGCTGCTCCCTCAGGTGTTCGAGCTCTTTACCCAGGGTCCTGCCCCTCTCGATCGGGCGCAGGGAGGTCTCGGCATCGGCCTCACGCTGGTGCGCCGGCTGCTCGCTCTGCATGGCGGTACGGTGGAAGCCTGGAGCGAGGGACCTGGCAGCGGCAGTGAGTTCATCGTTCGGCTGCCGCTCCTGCAAGCGGCCGGCCGCCCTGCCCATGGGATCCGAGCGCCCACGTGCCCATCGCCCGGTCACGAGGTTCGGTCCCGGAGGATTCTCGTGGTGGACGATAACGTCGATGCCGCGGAAACGCTCGCCGACGTGCTTCTGCTGTGGGGGTACGAGGCCGAGAGCGTTTATGACGGCGAGGCGGCACTGCGCAG
>CAYQDT010000548.1:1774-3814 GCA_964416225.1 uncultured bacterium | reverse complement strand
CCGCGGGCATAAAAGGTTCGCGAGACCTGCGCGCCGCCGAACGAGCGGTTGTCGAGGAGACCGCCGTACTCCCGCGCGAACGGCACGCCCTGGGCCACGCACTGGTCGATGATGTCCACACTCACCTGTGCCAGGCGGTAGACGTTCGCTTCCCGGGAACGGTAGTCGCCGCCCTTCACGGTGTCGTAGAACAGCCGCTGGACGCTGTCGCCGTCGTTCTTGTAGTTTTTCGCCGCGTTGATGCCGCCCTGGGCCGCGATACTGTGCGCGCGGCGCGGCGAATCCTGGATACAGAACGAGAGAACGTTGTATCCAAGCTCGCCCAGCGACGCAGCGGCCGAGGCCCCCGCGAGGCCGGTGCCCACCACGATGACGGTGTGCTTCCGCTTGTTGGCCGGGTTCACCAGCTTACAGCCGGACTTGAAGTTGTCCCACTTATCGGAGAGCGGGCCGGAAGGTATGCGTGCGTCCAGGTTCATCGACCTCACCTCACTTCGGATACACCCCGAGATAGACCAGAACGGGGATGATCAGGAACCCGGCGGCAATCACGAAGGCGAAGACCTTCCCCACCAGCACGACCTTCGGCATGAAGCGAGTGTTGAGCAGCCCGAGCGACTGGAGCGCGCTCCACGTGCCGTGCCACAGGTGGAAGCCGATCACGCCCATGCTGATCGCGTAGAAGAGGACCAGAAAGGGGTTGCCGAAGTTGCCCTGCTCCAGCAGGAACAGGTTCTTCTGACCGGTCTCGGGATCAATCCCGGGATTGCCGAACTTGAACTGTGCGAGGTGCAGCACCACGAAGGCCAGGGTGATCAGTCCGGTGACGATCATCGTGGAGGAAGCGACGCTCTTGCGGCTGGTCGACCCTGCCCATTCGCGCTTCACGTACGCCTGCGGACGGGCCTGCCGGTTGGCAATAAAGTTGCCGACCGTCTTGTAGATGTGGAGCAGGAAGATCGCGGCAAGCCCCAGTTCGATGACCGGGATGATCGGGTTTTCACCCAGCAGGTGGGAGTATCCGTTGAAGGTGCGCTTGCCCGCGAAGAAGAGCAGGTTGCCCGCCAGGTGGAGGATCAAAAAGGCGATGATCGCCAAGCCCGTGATCGCAATGGTGGCCTTGGTGGCAGTGGACGATTGAACAGGTGACTTGCGCATGATTCATCCAGCTCGCTGCTCGCTCCCTGGCGCGCCCACGGGAGAGGCAGAAGGCTCAAGACGCGCCGGCTGCGAGAAACGAATACCACTTCCCGCACCGAGTGCCGCGCTCGACGCCTAAATGTATCATGTTCCATTCGTAACATTTGATTATGGTTTCTTCGCCGACCTATATGCTCCGCTTATTAATCACGGGATAGCTCCGCGGAAGCCCGCCACCGGGCGGCGTCGCGGTAAAGGATACGAATTATCTCTTTGTCATTCGATAGTCGTAATGTTGGACCCAGCCCTCCAGAGAACGGCTTACCCGCCCCATAATCGAGCCTATGAGCACCGCATGGGAGCCCCGCGCGTCGTCGCACGACGCGGAACATAGCGCGAACAGCGTCGATCAGACTCTTTTCCGGCTCGGTCAGGAGTTGATCGCGGCCGGACCCTCCACGGGCGTGGTCGCCGCGGAGCCGCGCCACTACTGTAGCTTCTGCTGGTCGGCGATGGCGCCGGAGGCCGTGGAGTGTGCGGACTGCGGGGAGACCGTGGCGGCGATGAAGGCCGTGGACGTGGCGCGGATGGAGCAGGACCGCGCCTGGGTCCCGCCGAGCCGCCGCGCGGCCGGAGACCCCGAGCCGGCTCCTCGCGCTCCGCGCGTGCCGCGACGCAGCATTGCCGCGAAGGAGCTCCCGAGTGATCGCCCGCGCAGCGCGCCGGTGGAAGGACAGCCGGTGCGGGCACCACTGCCGGAGGATCCGGCGTGGAAGCCGTTCGCTACCGCGCTGGTGGTCGGCGGCGCCGTCGGGGCCGTGGGCGGCAGCGCGGTGTGGCTGGTGTGCAACATGCTGGCCGGCCACTGAAGGCGGGGGAAGCTCCAGGCCGCGAGGTGAA
>CAYQDT010000548.1:0-1764 GCA_964416225.1 uncultured bacterium | reverse complement strand
AGGGACACGCCAAACCGGCGCGTCCCTCTTTTTTGTTGATCTTTGCCGGCCTTCAACCGCCCAGGCCCGGCAGCTTCCGCTCGTCCCTAACGTCTTACGAGCCGCGGACTGCCCGCGCGGCCGGCGGCGGGCCGGTTACAGGTGGGGATTGACGCTCTTCCACTGGTCCAGCGGCGGGAGCGTTCCCATCGCAATCACCTCGTCGCGGAGCTTGCAGAGGTGCGCGTAGCTGTCCTGGAGCGCCGCCAGGTCTTCGGGAGCGCCGTCCGGAATGCGGCCGACGAGGCCGTTCGCGGTAAAGTCGACGTCTCCGGCCATCATCACCCGGGAATAGGGACCGTCCGGAAAGTAGACGCCGCACGGCCACTCATAGCCGCCGCCCTGAATGAAGCCGCGCAGCATCTCCACGCTCTGGTGCGCCGGGGACTGCCACGAAGAGCGGCCCCGCAGCTTGATGATCCGCGCGCCGCCATTGCGGACGTCGCTCTGGATGGTCGCCCATTCCTCCGCGGAAAGGCTCTTGCCGTTGACGGCGGCCCCATTGAGGACCTCGGTTAACGGAGTTCCCTGCACCCGCACGCCACCCTTGAACACCGCCATCTTCTCGCCGTGGCCGCCGTAGGTCTTACACCCGGTCACCTCGTCCTGCCACACGCCGAAATGCTGGGCCAGGCGGCTGTGGAGGCGCGTCGAGTCGAGCGCGGCGAGGGTGCTGACCCGGCCCGGCTGGAGACCGGAGTGGACGAGCGTGGTGAGGCCGGTGATGTCCGCCGGGTTGAAGATAACCACCGCGAATTCCACGTTCGGGCAGTGCCGCTTGATGCTTTCGCCGAGGCCCCGGGCGATCTCGCAGTTGCCTTTCAGCAGGTCCTCACGCGTCATCCCTTCCTTCCGCGGGGCGCCGCCGGAGGAGATGATGTACGACGCGCCGTCCAGCGCTTCCGCAGCATCCGTCGTCCAGGTGACTCGCGCTTCGGGGTAGGCGCAGTGGTAGATCTCTTCCGCGGCACCTTCCAGGCCCTGCGCGAAGGGGTCATACATCGCCACGCGGCTCGCGACGCCCGTGGAGAGGAGGTCCTGCACCATCGCGGAGCCGATGGCGCCCGCCGCGCCCATGATGGCGACTTTCTTGTCGGTTAAGTAAGCCATGAGTTACTCCTTGGAGTTGCTCGCTGCAATGCTTTGCCCCGCCGGGGCGGAAAAGGAGCCGTGCGGCCGCCACGGAAAGGCGGTCAGGCTCACCGGCCCACGCGCGTGGGCCGGCCGCCGGTGCGCTTGCCCCATAAACTCGGGAGTTTTCCCTGCCCCGGGTTCATGGGGTTGCCGGGCCGCGGTGTGGCCGCCGCCCGGCGGGACGCCTCCGCGCGGGATGGAGAATGACCGGATTCGTCGGAACGAGCCCCGCTAGAGGCCGAGCGCCTGCTTGATGAGGGCGGGAACTTCGCGGGTGGAATCCGGGACCGGGACGCGCGCCGCCGACAGGGCGTCCACCTTCGCCTGCGCCGTGCCCTTCCCGCCGGAGACGATTGCCCCCGCGTGCCCCATGCGCTTCCCGGGAGGTGCGGTGCGTCCGGAGATGAAGCCGACCACCGGCTTCGCCATCGTCTTGATGTATTCCGCCGCGTCTTCCTCGTCGGTCCCGCCGATCTCGCCGATCATCACAATCGCCCGCGTGTCGGCGTCCGCCTCGAACAGCGGCAGGATGTCGATGAACCGGCTGCCCGGGACCGGGTCCCCGCCGATGCCCACGATCGTGGACTGTCC
>CAYQDT010000547.1:0-3827 GCA_964416225.1 uncultured bacterium | reverse complement strand
CGTCTCCCGGCCCGTGCCACGCGGTGCGCACGCCGAAGTACTCGCAGAGCGAGGCGAGCTTGCGCGCCGGAGAGATACCGCCGATGGTCGATACATGGACCCGGATGAAGTCAATCAGCCGGTCCTTGATCAGCGGGAGGTACTCGTTCACGTTTGAGAAGAGCTCCCCCATCGCCAGCGGGACGCTGGTCTGCGCCCGGAGCTGCGGGAAGTAGCCGATGTCTTCCGGAGCAAATGGATCTTCCAGGAAGAAGAGGTTGAAGGGCTCGAGCTGTTTGGCCAGGTTGATCGCCTGGATCGGCGGGATCCGCTCGTGCACGTCGTGCAGCAGCTCCACCGTGCCGACCAGCTCCGCGCGCAGGTGCTCAAAAAGCCGGATGGCCGAGTGGACATACGGCGTCGGCTCCCAGACGGCGCTCTGAGCGTCCCGGCCGGAGGCGCCGTACGTGCTGTAGCCCGGAACCTGCACCTGCGCCCGGACGTGGCTGTAGCCTTCCGCCATCGCGGATCGGACCCTGTCCGCCACCTCCACCGGGTCCCGGCCGGAGGCATGGGTGTAGAGGGGAACCCGGTCCCGGCACTTCCCCCCAAGAAGCTGGTACACCGGCATCCCGGCCCGCTTCCCTTTGATGTCCCAGAGTGCCTGGTCCACCCCGCTCAGTGCGTTGTTCAGCACCGGTCCGTTGCGCCAGTAAGAGCTGACGAACGCCGCCTGCCAGGTGTCCTCGATCTCGTCGACGTCGCGGCCGATCACGAACGGGCGGAGATACTCGTCCACGGCAGCCGAGACCGCCAGCGGGCGCTGGGTGAAGGTGGCACAGCCAAGTCCGTAGAGGCCCGGCTCACTGGTATCCACCCGCACCACCGCCAGCCGGATGCCGTTGGGTGCGGTCAGAATCGTGCGAACGTTGGTGATCGTGACGGGCATGCAAAAGGGGATGAGCGCGCTGGGGCCCGGGCCGCGTGGAGAGTGGGCCAGCGTGATTGTAACTCAGCCGCCGGAGTCCGGATCAGCGGCGCGCCGGAAAGATCATCGCCCCCAGAAACGCACCGACGAAGGCGCCGATGAGCCCGACCGGAATGAGCAGGGGGATCGCCTCGCGGGTGTACTGGAACTCCTCCCCGGAGCTGATCGCCCACTGGCTCACGCCCCAGAACGCGGCCCAGACCCCGAGGCAGGTAAACATTAGCAGCACGATCAGGCGCAAGACTTTCATTCCGGTCCGTCCTCTCTCCCCTTCCGTCCAGAGCCATTCTGGCACCCGCTCCCCGCCTCTTTAGGGGACGAACGTTCCTGGGGTTACGGTCCTTTTGATCGGGTCCGGAAGGGGCGATCGGCGGCTCCAGCCGGCGGTGGGGTGGACCGGGAGGTGAGATGGGCCCGTTCCGGCCGGCGCGGCAGAGTTCGGACGATGCGCTCTTCGGAGTCCCCTCCTTCAGCGGTTCATCTTCACGGTTGCGGCGGCCAGGGACGACCGTGATACAGCGCTGCCGCCGCGCGAACCACATCGGCGTGCGCCTGGACGGTCTCCTCGTCGCTGCGGTGGTAGCCGCCGCCGACAACCGTTACCACCGGGATGCCGGTCAGGAGGCAGCGGCGCAGGACCCGTGCGTCCCGCTCTCGGAGGCCCCCGCGGGTGAGCGCGAGGCGGCCGAGGCGATCGCCTGCCAGGCCGTCGACGCCAGCCTGGTACAGGATCAGCTCCGGCCGGAATTCCCGCCAGAGGCGATCCAGTTCCAGGTCCAGCACCCGGAGGTAGTCCGCATCCGAGACGCCGCCGCGCAGGCCCACATCCCGGGAGCCGGGGACCTTTCGAAGCGGATAGTTGCTCTCACAGTGCAGCGAAAGCGTGTAGACCCGCGGATCCTGCCCCAGGATCGCGGCCGTGCCGTTTCCCTGGTGGACGTCGAGGTCCACGATGCCGATGCGGAGAGTGGGCCGTTCCGCGTGCAGCGCGCGGACGGCGACCGCCATGTCGTGCAGCGCGCAATAGCCTTCGCCGTGCGCGGGGAAGGCGTGGTGGGAGCCGCCGGCGAGATTGCACGCCACGCCATCGCGCAGCGCGCTCCGTGCCGCGAGCACCGTTCCTCCGGCCGCATACCAGGCCCGGCGCACGAGCTCCGCCGACCACGGAAAGCCCAGGCGCCGGATTTCGGCGGGAGTCAGGTCTCCGTCTCGCAGCCGCTCCACGTATTCCGCAGCGTGCACGCGCCGCAGCTCTTCTGGGGTTGCGGGCGGCGGACGGTCGAGGTCCCACGGCCGAAGGGTGCCGTCGCCGAGGAGCGCGTCGTGAATCCGGGTGTACTTCCCCATCGGAAAGGGGTGCGGCCCGAGCGGGAAGCTGTAATGGGGACTGTAGATCACGCGCACACAGTCAACTCCGGCGAGGCGGATCTGCGTCCCGCCGAGGCTCCGCTGTCGATCCTCGGGGCTCGGCTTTCTCGGCTTGATCGGCGCAGCTCGATCGCCAGGCGGATCGACACGACCCATTCCGAAGGGACGGCTCAGAACGCGGCCGCGCACTCTTGCCGCGGGCCCATTTTAGACGCCGCTCTTCGGCTGCCTCGTCGTGAATTCCGGATCCGTCGCCTGAAGGATCTCACGGATCGCCAGCCGGTCCGCAGGCATCAGTGCGGACCACTCCTTACCGGTATCCTTGCCCTCGAGCACCTCCCACAGTCGACGATAGACGTACTCCTTCGCGGGCTCCGGAAGGCCGCGAAAGGCGCTCGAGTAGATCATGTAGCTGCATGGGTAGCGGAACAGCCGCGTTTTCAGATCCAGGTCGCGCAGCGAGCGGCCCTTGCCGTCACGCGGGCCGGCCGTCGGAAACTCCCGGGAAAACCCGGAGGTCCCAGTGACGGGCGCAGTCAGGCGCGCCTCCCCACTGAAGAGCAGGCCGCGCACCAGCGGCTCACACGCGCTTCGGATCCGGCTGGTGGTGCTGTCGGACCGGAACCCGGCCGGCCGGCCCAGGTCTTTATTCAGCAGTTGCTCGAAGTGGAGGGCCTTACGGGTTTCGTGGTTCGCGCGGGTGATCAGGTTCTGGATCGCCGTCTGGTGCTCGGCCACCATCAGCGCCACGATGTCGCTGTGCGGCGTCAGATACGTGGAGACGTCCAGAAACGGCCGCAGGTCCGTGATGTTCGCTCCCGGGTCGCGGTTCAGATGGTCCGGGTCGTCGGACGTGGAGACCATCAGGTTACCCAGGTGCCGCTGCGCGCCGTGCTTCCCCGTAACATACCACCCGCCCCAGCGCTCCTTCATGGGGCTTTCGTCCGTGGTGATAAACGAGCCGAACTGGAGCTGCGGCTGGCCGTCCCTGCCGGCGTAGACCGAGCGCATGGTCAGGCCGGGCGTGCCGGAGGTGAGTGACGAACCGTGGCAGGAGAGGCACTCATGGGTCTGGCGAACGAACTTCGGTGGGCCGGGTGCGTCCTGCTGGAGCACGTAGAAGACGGTCCCCAGCTGCGGATCCTGCGTCGCGACCTCCACGATGTCTCCGCCCGGGACCCAGCCGACATACGTCTGGTCGTTATAGTAGAGGGCTCGCGGGCTGGTGGGCGAGATCTTGTCCCGCTGGAGGCTCGTCTTGGAAAAGACCAGCATCTGGGACGAGGTGGGAACCTTCAACTGGCGGAGCACGGATGGCAGATAGCCCCGCACCGAGTCCTTTTGAAGGTGCACCACGCCCTTGTCGAGCTGCTCCTGGAGCCGGGTGACCGCGTCCTGCGGCGCCGTGGTGAGGTAGTTGATGGGCGCGTCCAGCGCGTCATCCTGCGAGAAGGCCACCGCGGCTCCGAGCACTGAGAGGAGTGCCGCGGCG
>CAYQDT010000546.1:0-3832 GCA_964416225.1 uncultured bacterium | reverse complement strand
TCCGTGCGGCTGCCGCGCTCGTGATAGACCACGGAGCCCAGGGAGGGGTAGATCAGCGTGCCGCTCGGTTTGCGCCCGGTGTGCACCAGGTTGGCCGCCGCGGCGTGCTCGTTCGCAATGTCGTGCGTGAGGGAGCGGATCAGCACGCAGCGGTCCAGCAGGGGGGCCGTGTGGGCGAGGTGCTCGCAGACGCGCGCTCCCGGTATCGCGGTCGGAATGGAGGCGTAGTACGAGCCGGCTTTCACGCCGTCGCCGCGCCGCTTCGGATCGAGCGTGTCGATGTGCGCGGCCCCGCCGCCCAGCCAGATGAAGATGCAGGCCTCCGCCTTGCCGCGCGGCGCGGCCCCCGCTCCCGCCTCCGCCGCGCTTTCGGAGAGCGCCCCGCCCAGCGTCGCGGCGGCGCCGAGCTTCAGCAAGGTCCGGCGATCCGTTTTCATCCCAGTCTCCTCGGACGGCAAGCCCCGTCACGGCACCAGCACGAATTCCGGTGAGTTGATGAGCGCCCAGACCACGTCCTCGAACCGCTCCCGGAACGGGGTGGTGAGCCGCCGCGTCGGCTCGTCGCCCATCCGCAGCCGGCGCTCCTCCGCCATCCGGATCACGGTGGCCTCCGCGCTGAGGTGGTTGGACCACGACACGCGGTTGTCGGACCGCAGCACGGTCGCCTGGCGCGCCATGCCCGGAACGCGCCGCGTGGGATAGAACGGCCGCAGATAAGCCACGGTAGCGGCCCCCTCCCGCGCGGAGGGCGGACGGGAGAGCAGGCGGAGAAAGGTCTCCCGCACCAGGCTCTCCAGCGGGCGCTCTTCCAGGCACAGCTCCGTCAGCGCGCTGTCATCGGAAAGCCGCACGATCCGGGTCCCCAGCACCCCGTTTGCCAGCACCAGCGTCTGCCCGGGCGAGGGCGCGTCGTCCCGGACGGACACCGGATTCTGCCGGGACTGCCGCCACCCGAAGGCGGTCAGCACGTCCACCGTGGGCTGCGCCAGCGGCAGCGCCAGGGCGGGCCGGTCCCGCTCGTTGGAGAGGGCGGCGAACTGCCACGCCCGGCACGGCACGCCCAGGTCCAGGAACTGGCTCGCCGGGCGGTCCCCCGCCGGGTTCAGGTTCAGCGCCTCGCTGGCGATCGACTTCCCCACGCCGCGGTGGAGGGAGTCGACGAGCTGCTCCGCCGTCATCCGCCGCCGGTAGGGCCCCGCGAACCGGCGATCCGCCGCCGCGGCGGGCCGCTCGCCCACCGGCTTCCGCCCGTACGCCCGGGAGGAGAGGATCAGCCGCGCCACATGCTTCAGGTCGTAGCCGCTCTGCAGGAGCTCCCGCGCCAGGTAGCGCAGCAGCTCCGGATGGGAAGGCTGGCCGACGACCCAGTCATCCACCGGCTCCACGATGCCGGCCCCCAGGTACCGCTGCCAGAGCCGGTTGACGATCACCTCCGCGAACCGCTCGTCCTCCGGCGCCACGATCAGCGCGGCCAGGCGGTCCCGGCTCGCGATCCGCGCGTGCGCCGGCACGCCCACCGCGGGCTCTCCGGACAGGAGGTCCGGGAACGGCCACGCCGGGGCGATCGGCTCTCCGGGATGGACGGTCACCTCCACCTTCGGCTTGCGGAACCCGGCCACCACCTTCACCGTGCTGGTGGCCGGAACGGTCACCGGCTTTCCCTCCAGCATCGCCGCGAGGTTGAACAGCGCCCGCTGCTTGAACGGGTGGGCGGGCGCGTCATGACAGCGGGCGCAGGAGAGGTTCTGCGCCAGGAGCGCGCCCGCCAGGATATGTCCCTTCGCCGCCATCGGCGCGTCGTTCAGGGTGGCCTGGCCGAACGCCGCCGGGGCTCCCAGCGTGGCGCTCCCCTCCATCTCCACCAGCTCCGTCACCAGCCGGTCGAACGGCACGTTGTCCGCGAAGCACTGGCGAAGCCACCACCGGAACGGCCCCGTGTTGTTCAGGTCCGGCTTCAGGATGCCGGGGTTCTCGGCCAGCACGTCCTGCCAGTAGCCGACCCAGTGGTCCGCCCAGCCCGGCGCCGCGAGAAACCGGTCGATGGCGCGCTCCCGGCGGACCGCCGGCGGATCGGCCAGGAACCGGCGGATCTCCGCGGGCGTGGGAATGGTCCCCACTGTGTCCAGGGCGAGCCGGCGCAGGAACTCCAGGTCCGTGAGCGGGACGGTCGCCTTCTGGCCGGCGGCGCGCAGCCGCGCCTCCAGGAACCGGTCGATCGCCGTTCCCGGTCCCGCGGGCGGGACCGGCCCGGCGGGCTGCCGCGCCAGCCATGCCCGCACCTGAACGTGGCGCGCCTCCCACTCGCGGACCGTCCCCGCGCTCACGGCGCGCCGGCGCGCCGTGTCCTCCCCCTCGTGTCGCGCGGCTTCCTGCGCGGCGTACGCCTGCCAGCCGGAGTCCGTGAGGAGCGGCGCGTCCGGCCCACCCAGCAGGCGCGGCACCTCGCCGGGGCGGGCGAAGCTGACGGAGAGCTCGCCGGGCGTGGGATAGAGACCCTTGCCACCGATCACCGCCCGGAGCAGGAAGGAGTGCGGCCGCCCGTCCAGGATGACCGTGGTCACCACGTCCTGGTGCGGGTACGGCGCGGGGCGGAGCGGAGAGTCCGTCTTGGGAGGGGGCGGCGGCACCGGGTCGTCGCCGGAGGTGTTCGGCCGCTGCGGCAGGGTGGTGAGCAGGGCCCGGCCGTCCAGGAACAGCCGGGCGGCGCCCCGCGCGCGAAGGCGGAGCTGGTAGGTGCCGGCCGGCAGCGCCTCCGCCGCGGAAGCTTCCAGCACGCACGGCGTGGCGCGGTCCAGGGGCAGCCCGTTCGCGGAGTATCTCGTCGGCAGGCGCGGGAAGCCGAACGCCGGCTCCCTGTAGCGCTCGCCCGGGGCGTCGCCCGGCTCCAGCTCTTTGCCCGCGGCAACGCCCTCCCGCAGCTCCACGGCCACCCGGCTCTCGGGCGCGGCCGCCGGCCGCGGATCCGCCTGAACGGCTCCCCAGACCATTCCGGCCGCGCCCAGCAGCGCCGCCAGCGGAACGGTGGTCCGAACGGTAGCCCCCATTGGCTTCCCTTTCGCGAAAATCGTCTCGGTGTGCGAGCATGCGAGACGTCGCCCCCGCACCAGGCGCGAGACGGCGGCGGAATTGGACCGCTCACACGGTGTATTAGGTGACGTTTACCCGCCGCGGTTGCAGTTTTCCTCCACGCCAGCGGCGCCGCCGGCTCCCGGCCGTCACCCGGAGGCGCGCCCCAGGATCCGCTCGATCTCCTCCATCTGCCGCGGCGCCAGCGGGCCGAACCGGAGTGCGCCCGCGTTCTCCTCCACCTGGCGCACCGTTTTGAAGCCGGGGATGGGGATCATCACGCCGCTGCGCGCCCAGAGCCAGCCCAGCGCTCCCTGCGCGGGCGTGCGGCCGTCGCTGGTCAGCACGTCCCGGAGCGCCTCCACCTGCTGCAGCCGCTCCGCCTGGGTGCCGGACTTCAGGTCCCAGGAGTGGCGGACATCGTCGGAAGGCAGGGTGCTTGCCGGCGAAAACTTTCCGGTCAGCATCCCGGAGGCAAGCGGGCCGCGGAGGATGCTGGCCAGGCCGTATTTCTCGCAGACGGCCAGGGTCTCCGCGTTCCCCGCGAAGAGGTTGAACGCCTGCTGGATCGCCACGCAGGAGGGACTCTGCGCGAACAGCTCCGCCCGCGCGGGATCGTCGGTGCTCCAGCCGATGGACCGCACCTTGCCGGCGCGCACCAGCTCTTCGAACACCGCCAACACCTCCGGGGCGCTCTCCAGCGGATGGCCGCCGAGGTGGAACTGGTAGAGATCGATGTAGTCCGTCCCGAGCCGGCGCAGGCTCG
>CAYQDT010000545.1:0-3833 GCA_964416225.1 uncultured bacterium | reverse complement strand
CGGGAGCTACCTCTATCTCCGCGAGGGCTTCGGACGCGAGAGCTGGGGCCGGCTGCTGGCCTTTCTCTTCATCTGGCAGTTCGTCCTGAGTGGGCCCCTCGAGATCGCGTCCGGGTACATCGGGTTCGCGAAATACGCCGGCTACCTCTGGAAGGGGCTGGATGCCCGCGGCATGGCCCTGGTCGCGGCCGGGCTGGGCGTGGTGAACGTGGTCCTGCTGTACCGGCGGATCACCACCATTGGCCGGATCACGCTCGCGTTATGGGTGGGGATGCTGCTGACCACGGGGGCGGTGGTGCTCTCCGGGATCTTCCACTTCCATCCCCGTACGGCGTTCGACTTCCCCCCGGGGGCGTTCCGCTTCAGCACCGGATTCTTGCTGGGGCTGGGCTCCGCGGCGCGGATCGGCGTGTACGATTATCTTGGCTACTACGACGTCTGCTACCTGGGAGACGAGGTGCGGGACCCGGGGCGAGTGATTCCGCGGTCGATCTTGCTGAGCGTGGCGGCGGTGGCGGTGCTCTACTTCGGGATCAACCTCTCGGTGGTGGGGGTGATCCCCTGGCGGGAGTTCGTTCCCGCGGCCGAGCATCCGCAGAGCGATTTCCTCGTGTCGCTCTTCATGGAGCGGCTGTACGGGCAGGGTCCGGCGGCGCTTTTCACGGTGATGGTGCTCTGGACCACCGTCGCCTCCGTCTTCGCCCTCCTGCTGGGCTATTCCCGTATTCCCTACGCCGCGGCGCGCAACGGAGACTTTTTCGCCCCTTTCGGGCGACTGCACCGGAACGGTTTTCCGGCCCTCTCGCTGCTGGTGCTGGGCGGTCTCTCCGTGGCGTGCAGCTTCGTCTCGCTGGATCTGGTGATCGACGCGCTGGTGACCCTCCGGATTCTGATCCAGTTTATCGGGCAGATCGGCGCGGTGGTGCTGCTCCGGCGGAACGCGCCGGACCTGCCGCGGCCCTACCGGATCTGGCTCTACCCGCTGCCCTGCCTCGTGGCGCTGGCGGGATGGCTCTTCCTGCTGCTGACCGCGCAGCCGCGCACCCTTCTCTTCGGTCTTGCCGCGCTGGTGGTGGGGGTGGCCGTTTTCCTGGCCCGCGCCGGACGGGCGCGGGACTGGCCCTTCCGCGGCTCCGCGCCGGCCCTATCGGAGTAGCGCGCTCACCACCTGCCCGTGCACATCCGTCAGGCGGAAATCTCGCCCGGCGTGGTGGTAGGTCAGCCGCTCGTGGTTGAGGCCGAGCAGGTGGAGGATGGTCGCCTGGAGGTCGTGGACATGCACCGGGTTCTCCACCACGTTGAACCCCAGCTCATCCGTCGCGCCGTACGTGAGCCCCGGCTTCACCCCGCCGCCCGCCATCCACATCGTGAACGCCTGCGGGTGGTGGTCCCGGCCGAACTTTCGCCCGAGCGTGGGGTCCGACTCCACCATCGGCGTCCGTCCGAACTCGCCGCCCCACACCACCAGCGTGTCGTCCAGGAGGCCCCGCTGCTTCAGGTCCTTCACCAGGGCGGCGCTGGCCTGGTCCGTCGCGGCGCAGTTGGCCCGGTGGTTGCCCACCACGTCCGAATGCGCGTCCCAGCCCTCGTGGTAGATGTTCACAAACCGGACCCCGCGCTCGATCATCCGCCGGGCCAGGAGGCAGGCGCGCGCGAACGACGGCTTCGCGGGGTCGGCGCCGTACAGCTCCAGGGTCGCCTTGCTCTCCCGGGAGAGGTCCATCAGCTCGGGAGCGCTCGTCTGGAGCCGGTACGCCAGCTCATACGATGAGATTCGGGTGGCGATCTCCGGGTCGCCGTCCCGCTGCAGCCCCTGGCGGTTCAGCGCGCCGACCAGGTCGAGGGAGTCCCGCTGGAGCCGCGCGTCGACTCCGGCCGGGTTGGAGACATCCAGGATCGGGTCGCCCTGGTTCCGGAACCGAACCCCGGCATAGACCGACGGCAGAAAGCCGCTGGACCAGTTCGCCGCGCCGCCGCTGATCCCCGCGCCGGTCGACATGACCACGAACGCGGGCAGGTCCGTCGTCTCGGCTCCCAGGCCGTACGTCACCCACGCGCCCATGCTCGGCCGGCCGGGCTGTGAGAAGCCGGAGTTGAAAAAGATCTGCGCGGGCGCGTGGTTGAACTGGTCCGTCTTCATCGACTTGACGATGCAGAGGTCATCCACCACGCCGGCCAGGTGCGGGAGTACCTCGGAGAGCTCCGCGCCGCACTGGCCATGCTTCGCGAAGCGGAAGCGCGGGCCAAGCGCGGCGGCATCCGGCTGGATGAAGGCGTACCGCTGCCCGCCGATGATCTCGGGCGGAATCGGCTTGCCTTCATACTTCGCCAGGGTCGGCTTGTAGTCGAAGAGGTCGAGCTGGCTCGGCGCGCCCGCCATGAACAGGTGGATCACCCGCTTGGCACGGGGCGTGAAGTGCGGCTGCTTCGGCGAGAGAGGTCCCGCCGGCACCCTCGGTTCGGCGGCCCGGGCGCCGCGGGCGAACGCCTCCGTGAGGAGTGTGGCCAGCGCGATCTTCCCCACTCCCACGCCGCACTCGCGGAAGAAGTGCCGGCGCGCCAGGTGGAGCGCCTCTTCGGCGGTGCGTGCCGTCGGTTGCTTGCAGCGATGTCTCATGGGGTCCGATCCTCACGTCCGGCTCGGGAAGCCGTTTCAAGAAGCCGTTTCAAGAAGCCGTTTCAAGAAGCCGTTTCAAGAAGCCGTTTTAAGAAGCCGTTTCAAAAAGCCGTTTCAAAAAGCCGTTTCAGGGGTGAGGCGGGGTCCCGCCGCTGATCCCTACCGCTTCACAATCGCCTCGTCCAGGTTCTGCAGCGAGCGCGCCAGGAGCGTCCAGGCCGCCCGCTCGTTCGCGTCTCCCGGCTCGCTCCCGGCCAGCTCGGCCGCCTTCAGCTCGCCCCGATCCAGCCGCCCCTTTTCCGTCTGGTAGAAGCGGAGCAGCGGGGCCAGCTCGTCCGGTGTCGGCGGGCGGGTGAGGATCTTCCGGAAGAGGTAGGTCGCCCGCGCCTCGGTGGTGCCGGGTCGCTCCGCCGCCAGCTTCCCCAACGCGCGCGCGGTCTCCACAAAGACCGCGTCGTTCATCAGCGTGAGCGCCTGGAGCGGTGTGTTCGAAACCTCGCGGCGGGCGAGGCACGCCTCGCCGGTCGGTCCGTCGAACGTGAGGAACATCGCATAGGGGGCGGTCCGCTTGCTGAAGGTGTAGAGCCCGCGGCGGTAGCGATCTTCACCCTCGCTCACTTTCCAGGCCAGCGCGCCGTACGTTCCTTCCGACGTGACCCCCGCCGGTTGCGGCGGGAACACGCTTGGCCCCCCGATCTTCTCGGAGAGGAGCCCGCTTTCCCGCAGCGCGGCGTCCCGGATCAGCTCGGCATCCAGCCGCAGCCGGGGCCCCCGCGCCAGCAGCAGGTTCTGCGGGTCCCGCTGGGCCAGCTCGGGCGTCATCCGGGACGACTGCCGGTACGTGGCGCTGGTCACGATGAGCCGATGAAGCTGCTTCAGGCTCCAGCCCAGTCCGGGCCGGGCGGACGGCGCCGCCGTCCCGCCGGTGCCGCCGCCCGGCGCCGGGGAGACGAAGGTGGCCGCCAACCAGTCCAGCAGCTCCGGATGCGTCGGGGGGTCGCCCTGGTAGCCGAAATCTTCCGTGGTGCGCACGATGCCGCGGCCGAACAGTGCGGCCCACTGGCGGTTCACGGTGACCCGTCCGACCAGCGGGTTGCGCGGATCGACCAGCCCGCGGGCGAAGGTCAGCCGGTTGTGCGGCGCGTCCTGGGGCAGGGGCGGCAGGATGGCCGGCGTGCCCGGCTCGACCCGCTCGGCCGGCTGAAGAAATTCGCCG